>JAFGWW010000118.1 GCA_016936955.1 Planctomycetota bacterium
GAGTCGAATTCGTTTTCGGATTTTTCAATTTCCTCGACGTCCTCATCTTCTCCCGCATTCCCGAAGAGCGAGTCGACCGAAAATTCCTCGGAAAAGCCACCAGCCACGGCGACGCCCTTGGGCTCGGCGACTTCCTGTTGTGCGGCGGAATCGAAAATGTTTTCCAGATCGTCGTCCTTGTCGAGTTTTTCGCCTGCTGCCATGGCTTTCGAGGCAGCGGGCAATTCTTCCGGCAGCTCAACTGCCTGAGAGTCAAACTTCATATCGTCAAGAAACGGCGTTTCGGCCGGGAAGCGCGGCTCAGGCGCTTGGCTGGCAACCTGTTCCTGCGGGGCAGGTTCCCGGTTCAGGATGTCATCAACATCATCATCTTCAAGTCTGGCACTACGCTCCTCGCCATCATCAGCCAGTGACGATTCCGGCATTGGAGGTAGCGAACCCCACTCCGCGTTTTCATCGGGAAGTTCGCGGCCGGAGCTGATGGAGGGGCCACGCTCGCGCGGTTTGTGGGCAGATTTCCCTTCGCCATCACTCTCGAAACCTAGTCCGCCATCTTCAGACTCGACCCATTTCATGTCGCTGAAGCTTTCGGAAAAGTTGAGGTGCGGCTTGCCTGCTCCGGCGGGAAGAGCTGCGTTCGAGGAATCGGCCCGAACCCGGATGCTCTGATCATATACCGCGCCGTCAGCACTCTCGCCAAAGATATCCAGAATCGCGTCGTCATCAGGCGGAAGATCGGAGACCTCTTCATGAAGGTTAGCCATTATGTCAACCGGCCCCTCATCCGTTTCGAGATTGCTCCCGAAATGCCCATCCCCACTGCCGGAGCCGATAAGATCAGGTGGAAGGACTCCGTCATGACTGAAATCGATATCCGGCGGAAATGAGTCGGCATTAATATTGATGCTGTCGCTCTCGACCGGTTTTCCGTCGAAAAGGCTGTCTACAAGTTTTTCCTGCTTATAGGCCATATCAGCCTTCTGGTCGAAAATGGTAGGATCAAGGTCCGTGTGTGAACTCTCATCTTCGGGCAAGGCTTTCCGGAAATAGGAGTCCGGTTTTTCTGCTTCGCTAAACACATGGGTTTTGTCGCCAGCCTTGTCTTCCGATGCGGGGGTTCCTGAGAGTTCATCTATAAGCATGGCGTCGCTGTCGGAATTATTGAAAAGCCAACCGTCCTCGACAGCTGTCTTCTCGTAAGCGCTTTTCAGAGTGGCGCCAGTTTCTGCCGCCGGGATAATTTCCGTTTTGTCATTTATTATCTGCCGGAAAAAAGAATCATCTTGGCGCGCCTGCTCGATAACCGTCTTGTCGAGGCGTGAAAGCTTCTCGACCAATTCCGGCTCTGCCTCCAGCCTGTACCTGAAAGCGGAATCCTCAATCGCCTTTTGGGTAAAGAAAGGATCAAGGGGGTTGCTTATTGTCTGGGCGAGTATGTCATCGGATGGGGCGGAAATATCGGTGTCGGTTTCGTATTCGACATATTCTTCTTCGCTTGTCCCTTCGTCGGGCTCAAAATCGAAGCCGATTTCGGAAACATAGGAGGGCATTTTACGCCTGCGGCCGTTTTTGCCATTGCTCCCGCCGCTGTCGCGGGATTCGCCGACACCGACATTGGTCAGCTCGCTGAAAAGGAAAGCTGGGGCGGGCGGTGAATTCAAATCATCATGCGACGACTTATCCGGCATTGCAGGTAACCTTGCCACAAACGTTTATACAGGTCTAGTCATTCATATCGACAGCGACCTGCCGAACAATTTCTTCGTCGACCAGTGGGGCTTTCTGCCCAAAACCGACCAGCAGCGACATGTCGGCAATATTGTTCATCTTTCTCGGCACCCCCTCGCCCACGGAAGCAATCAGTCGCTCCGCGTCGCGGGTAAGTATCTCGTGCTTTCCCCCGGCAACCTTGAGGCGGTGGCTCATGTAGCGGAAAGAATCCTCCTCGCTCAGAGGGCCTATATGGTAGCGTATGCTGAGGCGCTGTAGGAGCTGGGGCATCTCCTCAACCCGGTCGCGCAATTCGGGCTGACCAACAAGGACGAGGGTCAGGAAAAATTTACGATTCTGCTGGAAATTGAGCAGCAGCCTGATCTCCTCCATCGTCATGTGGTCAAGGATCATCTGCGCCTCATCCACTACTACTATTGTACTACATCCACGGGAGTGGTTGTCAAGGAGACATTCGGATAGCACCTGCAGGAGCTCTACTTTCTCGAGACCCTTGGTCTCATAGCCGAACTGGCGCAGAATCTCCTGCAGGAATTCCTTGGCCGTCAGGTTCGAATAGGGAATGTAAGCTACCTCAAATCGGTCGGGGTCAAGCTCGTCCAGCAGAACACGGGTGATGAGGGTTTTGCCGCAGCCGTAATCTCCGGTCAGCATTACCGCCCCCTGCCCTTCGGTTATTGCGTAAAGGATGCGCGTAATCGCCTCCTCGTGCTGCTTGGAGAAGAACAGGTAATGCGGATCAGGGGTATTCCGGAAGGGCTTGTCGTCCAAAGCCCAGTACTTTTCGTACATTATAAATTCTCCCCGGCATGGTGCCTGAATTCCGCGCGCGCACGCGCCTCAGCCCTGAAGGTTTCTGCGCTCCTCTCGGAAATCGAGGCGAGGATATCCTTGTTGGAATCATCTTCTTCGTGCCGGGATACGGCCTGCGCTCTTGGGCGTACCTTTCTGACCAGTTCGCGAAGAATCGGGCTGCGCGCCAGATCCAACACACAACTTCCGCGGGCCAAGGACGAACCCCGGTGTAATGCCTGTAGTTTGGCAAGGCTTCTGTATCCAGCTTTCCTCTTTGGGAGTTCCCGTACAGTGACCTTCTCACCCTCGCCTGCGCTGTTTATTTCGGCCATAATAAGCCCGGCGTCGTCTGCAACCGCACGTTCACCATTACGCACAAGGCGGATCTTGTTTTCCGTATTTTTCGCCGCCTGCTTTGCAGCGGCAGGCTTATGGTTAACTGCTGGCGGCATTACGCCGACATGGATGAACGTGAGATATACGCCCGTGGCAAACATAAGGATAACGGCGCCGATAGCTCCCATATACCCACCGTCAGTCTTGAGTTTGTGAAGAGCCCTGCTTTCGGCATCAGAATCATCAACCGTCAGCTGCACGCCATAGGCCCACGCTCCACTCTCATCAGGCACAGAGGTCTCAAGACGGGTAATTGAAGTCGCGCTCTCTGCCACTTCAACCCATTTCCCCTTGTCAGGAAGAGCGAGCGTTTTTATGCCGGGGGCATTCTTGGGAAAGATTGTTATCTTGCGATTGACCGTATCTATCAGCAAGCCCCTGGAATCAATCCCGTCTACTTCCCTCAATTGACCAGAAAGAAGGGCAACCAATTCGTCTTTATCTGGCAAGGCTGGCGCGGCTGGATCGGATACCTCAACGGATATGATCCACTTCTCGTTCAACCCGTCTTTCTGGAATACGAAATTCCGGTTGCCAGAAGCGGAGACACCATTCTTGTCAGCAATTGCGTTAAGGCTCAGAATGCTTTTTCCGTCAGACTGACTCACATTGAGTTTAGAGCTGGCGGGAAGTATGTCCTTCAGCTCATCCTTGAGGGAAATCAGCATCTGCTGCGGCCAATCGGACTGGGTAAGGCGGCTCTCCTCTTCCTGCAACTCTTTGGTGATTACAGGCAACCCATCCTCGATAGCGTTAATGTTACCTTCTGATTTATCCGCCTCTACGGTATATTTTTCTGTGTCGACAGGAGGAGAGGCAAAGGTTTCGGCGGGAGCTTTCTCGGAAGCATCGCCTTTGTCCTTCTCGACGTCAATTGAGTTGAAATCGGCAAGCAGGTCGAGTTCGATATCAGGCAGCCCTTCTTCCTTCTTTTCTTCCTGCTCTTCATCCTTACCGCGTCGTGAGGTACGCCTGCCGCCTTTGTCATCTACCTGCTTTTTAAGCTCAGTAATCTGTCCTGCCTGCCTTCTGGCAATAGCGACAAGCATCTTGCGGTCGCGCTCTGACTTCTCGGCCTGGATATGCGCAAGCTTTGCCTGCCGTTCATTCAGGGCAGCAAGCAGGCGCACCTGAATCTGCCCTGCCGCGGAAGATGCGACCGACTCCAGCCGCTTTGCAGCTTCCGCCCGTTCTTTCATGCGTTCGCTGCAATATTTTATGCCAATACCCTGCGCCAACTCCAGACTGCGCATAATAGAACTGTAAGCTTCGTCACGTTCAAGACTTCGACGCTCTTCCTGAGACTTGACAAGCCAGTTCCAACCGCCTGCGGCAATCCCCGCCGCCGACAATATTATTGCCGGTCCGACCAGACGCTTTAATCTTAATGCGGATTTCAACTCTTCTCCCCCAAAATACACTAACCCCAACTCAAAAGGACGAAGAAAAGTATATCCGGACAAAGTTGGCGATTCAAGAGAGTTTCTGCGCAATCTTCTAAGATATCTGTATTTATGAAAACTGAATATGGTGATGGCAAGCGACATAAAACAGGCGACCGAAAATTCGGACGCCTGTTTTTATGTTAAATCGCATACATTGCGCAACAACCAAGATATGGCTAAAGCATTTCGCGTCCAGTACCGTCCCTGTCGTATATTTCACATTCTTCACCTTGGACAATTGCACTGAAATGTTGCGCAATTTCCCACATTTTGCCAATAATCTCTTGATCTGGATGACTGACGGAGATAGTGCCTGAAGATTCATTGTAGTTCATCCAGGCATAGCAGCCATCTACACCATTCTTTGACCACTTCTCCCAGATAGCAATACCTGGGCACTCTATTCTTATTACTTCCCCTGAAGTATTCTCCGCTTCAGCAAAGTTATCCATTCGAATATCTGGGTCGTTGGCAACATAATATTGCCATTCCTGAAGGGAAATCACGGGCCCATCTTCGAACCAGCAGGCTTTTTTGGTAATATACAACTCATAACCCATATTTTGCCTCTACTTAGATAAATCGCCTGTTACCTGAAATCTGCTTCATCAAGCTCCGGTTCAAGGTAGGGGTCAAGCTCCGGCTCATCCATAACATCTGGCAGGTTATGGACTTCCGCGCGGGGACGGCTTGTACCTATCTGTTCGGGGGCAGCCATGGCGTTGAGCAGGGACGGAGCGGTCTTTTCCTCTACCATTACCATTCCTTCAGCCTCTTTTACCTCTTGTTTATCAACCATTTGCGAAGCAACTGGCGGCATGGAATATTCGGCAGGACTGGAGCTTGTAAGCTGAGTCGGCATGATTGCTTCGGGAGCAGGCGGAACAACCGGAGCGCTCATTTCTGGCACCCTTAACACTGGGGGCTGCGCTTTAAGTTCTTCGAAAGGCCCGGTGTTCTTTTCATTCACAAAGGGGCGGGTTCTGCTCAAACCACCAACTTTTCCTGTCCTGAGGGGGTAAGATTCCGAGTATTCCCCACGATTTGACAGTCCGACATCAAGAGACGGGTCGGTCTTGACCAGCCGGGGCTGACCGCTGCCGAAAGTGATTATGAAATACTCTTTTTCAAGTTCCGGCACGCGATTATCGTAATTATCGTAAACGAGTTGGTCGAATTCGACCTTAACTTCTTCGCCGTTAAGCGATTCTTCTGGCGGACGGGGCATTATCAGTTCGACGCGGGAAATCTTGCCAGCCCACTCCTGCGTGTTGTTGTAACGCTGCTTGAGGTTGCGCTCGAGCTGTTCCTTGTATGTCTTTACGTTACCCCGCGCCTCTTTCCTCTCGTCCGGGAAAAGGCTTCCACCGCAACCACTTAGAGCGAAAGACATAATAAGCGCGCCAGCCGTTACCATGAATCTATCGAACCGCATACCATCTCCTGTGATAGGACAATGCTATAAACATTATGTTTTTTATCGGCCATCAGAGATTTCAACTTTAAGCGAAGGGAGAGAAATGAGTCATTTTCTTTTCCGCTCTCGCAAATTAAAAGCCGCACCGTGAGGGGTGCGGCTTTTTTAGATAACTGCTTCACGAAGCAAGCGTTATTTCCCCTTTATATCAAATGCCATCAGTGCGTCGCCATGGCGGACATAGAGTACGCCGTCGGAGATAGCGGGGTGGGCCCAGTGTTCGCCGGAGCCTTTGCTGATCTTGAATACGCTTACGGGCTCTCCGCCCTTGTCGCTGGCCTTGACAAGGCCGAACTTGCCATTCTTCCCGTAGCAGTAGAGCATGCCGTCAGCGTAGGCGATCGAGCCTTTGCCGACGCCATTATTCTCCCACTTTACCTTGCCAGTCTTCATATCAATACATGCCCAGCCCTTGATGTTCTTGTGGCCGGTGCCGTAAACATTGCCATCAAGGAGGAGCACACCGCCGTGGTGGACGTCAAGCTGCGAGCTTTTCCATACTTCTTCAACCGAGGTGCCCTTGTCGTTCAATTTAAGGCACACACTGCCTGTGCCGTATCCGCTTGAGGCAAATATGTAGCCATTGTCGTAAACCGGGGAGACGGCGTGAACATCGTAGGCTGTGCTATAGGAATATTTCCAGAGCACCTTCCCGTCCTTGGCTTCAATGCCGACAATAGACTTGGCGGTAAGGGTTATGATCATATCCTTGCCACCGTGCTTGACCATGATGGGCGAGCAATATCCCGAGCTCTCGCTCAGGCCTTTTGATGTCCAGATGGTCTTTCCGGTTTTCTTATCAAGAGCGACAACGCTGGCGTCCTTCCCCCCGGGCGTGCATATCAGTTTATTGCCGTCAATCAGGAGTGACTCGGAAATTCCCCATGAGATATTGGAGCCGCCGAACTGCTTTAGCGTATCGACTTCCCAGACTTTCGCCCCGTCCTTGGTCTTGAGGCATACGGCCTTGCCCTGCCCGCTCATCAGATAAAGATAATCACCGTCAATAGTGGGCGTACAGCGCGATCCGGGATAGCCACCGCTCCACTCAGGACCATAGGATTTTTTCCAGACCTCTTTGCCGGAAAGGTCGAGACAGAAAACATAACCCATCTTGGTTTTATCATCCATGCCGGTAGTGTAAACGTGTTTCCCGGCGATTGCCACGGATGCATACCCCTTACCAAGCCCTTCAAATGACCACTTCATCTCTGGACCGCTATCAGGCCACTTCTTGGCGAGTCCAGTCTCCGATGAATGCCCATCACGATTATTGCCACGGAACTGGGGCCAGTCATCTGCCCGAACGGCTGCCGTAACCACAAGCGCGACACATGCCGCAAACATAATTCTGCTCATATCCGCAACTCCTCCATCAGGGACAAATCTACATCATTATGATAATATATTACTGGTTACAAAACAAGAGGCAAAACTATCTGCCGAAGCAAGCGACCTTGCCGTCATCTGTGGCGATTATAATAAGGCCAGATGAAACCGCAACCGTCGACCATACGGGGCTGCCAAGTTCATATCGCCATTGCTCTTCCCCGCTGGCAAAATCGAGGGCATACAGTATCCCGTCCTCCCCGCCGATCAGGACAGTAGAACCGGAGACGACTGGTGAGGCGTGTATGGGTTTGGTAAATGCGCGGCTCCACAACTCATCGCCATTGTCTTTTGCCAAAGCCTTAACATAGCCCTTCTCGCCAGCTACGATTATCGAGCCGCCTTTAAGGGCAGCCGAACTATCGATCGCCCCTTTATAACGCTTGTCGGTATTCCATCGGATTTTCCCCGGCACAAGGTCGACACAGATAATACGCCCGTCGTGCGTCCCGAGATAAGCATTATTATTCTCAAGTGAGGGAACGGAGCCAATGTATCCGCCGATCTCGACTCCGATTGCCTGTATTCCTGTTACCATGTTAATACCACGAAGCATGCCGTCACATCCGGCGATATAGACGAGTTTCCCATCACTGGACGGGGTTGCGTGAACCTGCGCCCCACTCTCGAAACTCCAGAACTCTGCCCCCGTTTCCTTGTTCAGCGCATAAAGATGGTTGTCGTATGAGCCGAAGAAAAGGGTATCGCCAACCACGATCGCGCCCGACTTGATCTGCTCACCATCGCCAATACTTTTCGACCATATTTTTTTACCGTCACCAAGGCCTAAAGCATAAAAGGTGCCGCTCTCGGAGCCAGCGAAAACAACACCGTCGTCGATGCACAAGGGGGCGCTGACTGTCCCATCGGTTTTGAATACCCACCGCAGCGCACCATCGGCAAGGTTCAAACACACAACTCCCTTGCTCTCAGTACCGATTACAATCTTTCCGTCAGCAACAGCAGCCGACGACCTGCACCCGCTGTCAAGTTCCGTCGACCAGAGCAACATCGGCTTTTTTGTAAAATCGAATGGAGCAATACCGAGGTGGACTATATCGCCCTGGAAACACGGCCAATCGGTCAACCTCTCATCATCACCCTTAACTGCGGAGGCGGAAGATGATCCGTCCGCACCAGCATTTTCTGCCGTTTTGCTCGTATTAAGGTACACGAGAACGATGGCAAGAGCGGTAGGCAGCAGCAGTATCAGAAAATATCTTTTCATGTTTTTTCCACAATCAAGTCTGTGCCTACTCCGCCCTCAAATCCCTAATAAGATTTGAAGAGATGGATATACGTGCTGCGATCCAGCATGAAATAAAGGCGATTGCTGCTGAAAAAGAAAGATAAAGGAGTACCGATCCCCAATCCATCGCCGCACCTTCAGACGTTATCTGCGGTATCATTGCAAGCAGGGAGCATGCTGCGCCGGAGAGTATTCCGCTGATAACCAGAGCCATGTTCTCAATAAGAACCATCCTGACTATGAGAGACCTGCCGAAGCCGATGGCGCAAAGAACGGCGAATTCGCGTTTGCGATCAACCATGTTCCGCAGGAGGATGCCTGCAACGCCGAGGGTTCCAAGCGCCATACCCATCCCGCCAAGGAGCGCAAAGGCGGACAGGTAAGTATTCTGCACCTCGGCAAAACCGGCAAGCAGTTCGGAAGTATCCCGGATCTGCACGCCATAATCAGACAGATGTTTTCCGAGGAGATCACGAACCCGCTTTGAATCAGCCGCGTCGCATTCGACAAGTACTGCGCTATAACCGGTATCTGCTCCAAAAATATTATTAAAGGTGCTAGTGGAGGTAACAAGATCGCCCTGAAATATACTCCCGGATATCAGGCCTTGAAGTTTGAGTTCATCTTTTACGTCTCCCCTTCCGTAAACCGCCTGGAAATCCCCGATACCTTTTTTTAGAATCCACTGAGCGCTTGAGGCGTCGGCAACCGCGAGGTTATCCTTTTCAATCGCAGTCCAGTCGGCTGCGTTGGTAAAAGTAAAGCGGTTCGATCTGGCAAACTCATCGCCAACACCAACCACGCTTGGAGACTGCGGGTGATTAAGATTCAGGCAACTGGCTTCCTCGCCACCGCTTCGCTTGAGAGGCACAAAAATTGCGTCCTTCGGAATTTCACTGGCAATTTCTTTTTCCTCAAGGCCAAGCTCGATCCATCCATGCCGGGTTGAGAGGTCGGCGTAAAAGGGGATGCTAGTTTCGACCAGAAGCCGGAAACCTCCGCTGCCGGAACTGCGCGAGTAATCCATGTATGATGCCGTGCCCCGCACATTCGCCGCGACAGCCACAATAATAAAACTGGCGGCAGCCATAAGAGAAAATACGGCAAAGCTTCTGCCACGAGAGCGTGAAATGAATTTGGCCACAAGAGTAGCCACGGACAAGCCGTACTCGCCAACACGTTTCCTGCTTACAATACAAATGAACAGGATCATTACAAATATAAGGAGCATGCTTCCCGCAGAAATAAAAGCAGCAACTGGCGGAATGACACCCGCCACTCCGCAACCGACGAGGATTAAGGGGATAACAAGCAGGAGGATTGCCGCTTTTTTGTAAAGGGAAAGCTTATGGTCAGAGACTTGCGAAAATCCCGGCTTCCATCCCGCGAGGAGATCTTTCACAATCAGGCTGAATATGCCACGAGTGGAGAGCCATACGGCAAACAAGGCAGCGAGGAAACCGGAAGCACCGCCGACAACAAGATCCTGTGTGCGTAGGTGAAGGAAGAGCGGGAATCCGGCGACCGCGCCAGACCAACTGCTTCGTAAACCAGCCAGCACGTAATCCGCGTAAACCGGCCCGAGGAGGATGCCGCCAATCGAGCCGGCAAGGGCCGCAAGTATGGCCTCAATCATGAAAATCACATTGATTCTTCGCGGTGAAAAACCGAGGGCCATAAGAAGGCCGATTTCCTGCGAACGCTTTTCAATCGACAGGCGGAATATCATCGCCACAAGAATCAAGGCTGAGACGATGAGGAAGAAACTCATATACAGGAACAGCTCGCCGAAATCTGTCGAGCCTGTGCTGCCGCGCAAAGCGTCAGCCCTTACATTCCTAAAGACCGGCGCGGCTTCGGAAGCGGCGTAGCGTTTGCCGAGTTCGTGGTCGAGTGATTTGATAAGCACCGCGACATCTGATCCCTTGGCCACCGGAATGCGGAACGAGGTTACACCCGACAAACTACGGCCACCGTCTCCACCCCACATTGCGGCAGCGGCAGGGAATGAGATGAAGGCCTTGGGCGCGGCACGATATTTATCCCAATACTCCTCGTCAATCTTGCGGATTTTAGCAAGATCCATTTCGAATGGCGGTTTCCATGCATCTATGCTTTCCGCGTCGGTCAGGCCTGGATAATCAGGAACAATTCCAGCATCCACGCCGGTGCCGGACATGCCAACAACGCCGGACAGGATAAACGTTTTTGTTTTCTCATGAACAGTTCCGTCCTGCATCGTTTCATAATAAGCAAGGCTAATGCTGTCTCCCGTTTCAGCGCCCAATTGATCGGCAGTCCATTTATTCAGGACAATGACATTATCCTCGACCGGCAGGGAAGGTCCGATTGACGGAGTAATATCAAGACCGGCGATTGTCGAGTATGGCACCGAACGGGTAGAACCATCTTTACTCAAGGACAGACTGTTCGCAAGATATACGGAGGTGCGGATATTATTGACGACAAGTTCACGCATCGCTTTTTCGATTACACCCGATTGCATTCCGGAAAAGACGAAGTTTTCTGACTCAAGGGAGATGTAACCGGAAGCAGAGCGATCAACAAACCGGCAGCCAAAGTCGGAGAGGACGGCGCATCGTCTGAATGCCTCATCGGCTTTACCATCTCTGCCGGTATCGAATATTGTATTGGCTTTCCTTTTTCCGAGGCTCTCGCTTATCCAATCCATGGCAACATAAATGTTACGCGGTGGTGCGGAACCGCTGTCGAGAGAAAAGCGGCCAGCTTTATCCATCGGGATAATCGATGCCACTTTCAACCGAAGGGAAGTGATATTCTCCCCTACTCTTCTCCTGCCGAAAAGTGATTCCGCGGGCGCTACCATAATCGACGGGATTTTCATGATAATTTCATCGCCCGGGTTTGCTCCGATGTCATCGGCCAGCACCTGGTTGATCACAGCATTCCGTCCGGCAAGATTGACGCAGGCCTCGAAATATCCGCCATATTCTTCTGCCCCAAGATCAGGCAAGCCAATAAGGTTTATCTTGTTTGAGGAAAGGCCGCTGTTCGGTTTGCGCGCGCTCCCGTTGAGCATTACCAGAGAAATGTAAGTGCCACGATTGTTGTCCGACATCTTCGATGCTATGGCAGGATCAAGCGTAATTCCGGTACTAAGCACTTTATCAACTGGCCCCAGCCTTTTCAGCGCGAGATCTTTCAGGCTCGCGCGAACTGATGATCCTATCAGTAAGGCTCCACATATAATGCCAACGCAGACCGCTGTCGCAAGAGCCAGGGTGGCGTTATTGCGGCGGTAGTACAAAAGATTGCGGAAAACGATGCGAAATATTTTCAACTTACGGCTCCCGAAACCTGCTCAAGCCTGCCCGCATTCAGAGATTCAACTCGACCGAAGCGCTCGGCAAAAGCCCGGTTATGAGTAACCACCACAACCATCACTTTTTCCTTTGCTGAAAGTTCGAGCAGAATCTCAGCCACGGCGTCGCCGTTCTGGCTGTCGAGACTACCGGTCGGTTCATCGCAGAGCAGAAGCTCAGGCTTATTGAAAAGAGCACGGGCGATCGCGACACGCTGCTTTTCCCCGCCGGAAAGTTGACTTGGAAATGCGCTCCCCCTCCCCCCGAGCCCGACCCGCGCGAGAAGCTCCTCCGCCCTTGCCCTGAAATCAACATCTGCCTTGATCAGGATAGACGGCAGCAGGACATTTTCAATTGCAGTACAAGAAGGAAGTAGATGATGTTCCTGGAAAACAAAGCCGATCTTGCGCGCCCTGTACTGTTCTGCTTCAGCTCGGGAAAAAGCTGAGATGTTTTTACTGTTCAAAAGGATTTCACCAGAGTCTGGATGATCAAGAGTGCCGATGCAATTCAGTAATGTGCTTTTACCGCTGCCCGAGGGGCCAATGATGGCGAGAGTATCCCCCTGCGCCAAACAAAGCGAAAGATCAGCAAGAACGGTTCGTGATGACTCGCCGTCTTGGAATGATTTACAAAGCTTATTAATGTTAAGCCCTGCGTTCCCGGTTTGAGACATAAAAGCTCCCTTGCTATAGAGGGCAATTTGTGTAAGCTTAATTGTGTAGCAGTGTCGGGATTATGTCAACCGAAAGGATTCAACTATACAATGATAGTTATTTCTAAAAGCAATACCCCAACACCAGCTCAATCATTGCTTGAGGGAAAGCTGGTCAAGCTGCTGTCAACGAATCACTCTTTGTTGATTTTACCCGAAATCTATTTCCTTACCCCCGACCATCCGGCAATCAAAAGGCTAAAGAACACGAAATTTTCGGCTTTTGCCTCATGGCACTTTCCGCGCGCTGCAAAATGGATACTTGAATATCTCGGTATAAGCACAAGTGAACCCGATATAATCAATCTCAGTTGCGCGATAAATTTTGCAGACGCCAAACTCTCCTCGCTTTTCTCTGGTATTGACCCCTCGGACAACCCAGAAACTGTTGATCTGTACACCATATGTAAAACGCACTGGTATCCGGTAATCGATTATGGCCGCTGCGTGGATTGCGGAAAATGCTCTGAATTCTGTCTGTTCGGAGTCTATAAAAGAGACAAGGACAAAGTCTCGGTTGCAAGACCGCAGATGTGCAAACCCGGATGCCCGGCCTGCGCCAGACTCTGTCCCAAGGGAGCAATCATTTTCCCGCACTGCGAGACTGACGACGGAATCGCTGGAGACAGCGAAGTAGAGATCAAAAGCGGTGATATAGAATCAGCCCGTTCTTTCGCCCGTGAAAACATCGCCGCATATAATAAAGGTAAAGAGGAAAAGATTGCGGATAGTGATAATAGCCAAGATGATATCGCCGGTAAAGATCCGATAGACTCGCTTATCGATGAACTTGAGGATCTCGAATAGTGAGTCATCCGTAAGCGCCGAAACCGAAAAATGCCTGCTTTTTAGCAAACCGGTAAAGTAGGCTCTTCTCCGGTATCTCCCCACCCTTAATGTTATGCCCCGGAACGTGCCCCATTTTGTCCAGTTCGGCCAGTCCGTCACGACCGCTGGAGTCGATGTAATCGCCATCACGGACAAGTTTCGCCAGAGCCTCCGGCCTGTCCATTAGTATGCAACCATGCCCAACCCCTTTTGCGCACCCGGCAAATTCGGCAAGGAATTTTGACTCCCTCGCCAGAGCTTCCAGATCGCAGCCGATTTCATATCTTTCCCCGGAAAACTGCACTGGAGGGCACGGTTCGATATATCCGGCAGGATTGATATGTATGCTCAAGCACTCGGCGGCGGGGCAGAACGCTTTCCCGTCGGCATCCCAGTATGAGTCAATAAGAGCCAGCGGAGCAGCAGAACGCTCATCGACCAAGAACCTGCGCAACCGGATAATCTCATCTTCCGAAAGGGCAAGCTCCGGATTTGGACGCGGGCCGACAGGCCTGTATATATAATACCACAGATAAAGAGCCCCGAGACTGGCGACAGAATCGACGAATTTACGATTAACCAGATCGTCTATATTTGACTTGCAGACGCTGGTGGCAACGCCGGTTATTATTCCATTTTTCGAGCAGATCCTGACAGCATCGATCGCTTTATCCGCAACCCCGCTCCCGCCGCGTCGGAGGTCTCCCGAAGCACCAATGCCTTCGATACTTATCAGTGGCGTAATATTCCCGAGACGGGCGATATCGGAGGCAACGTCACCGTCAAGGAGAATACCGTTTGTAAAAATCTGGAAATAGCAGTCGGGATGCTTGGCGAGGATGTCCAGCAGTCCGGGATAGAGAAGCGGTTCGCCGCCGAGTATTCCGAAAAAGAAGTTTCCCATGCGCTTTGAATTGGCGATAATATCATCAAGCATCTCCGGCGGCATGTCTTCCGCGCCCTTGGTCGGGGTGACCCAGCAGCCTTGGCACGAGAGATTGCATCTACCTGTTACGGAAATGAAGACGAAAGGCGGGACGCGCCGACCCTCGGTCATTCGTTTTTTATAAAGCGAAATCGAGCGGTGCCCCTTCCATGCGAAGCGGTGAAGAAAGTTCCACAGCGATTTAAAGCTTGGCTCGAAAGCGAAGCGGGTAATCATCTTCAACATAACAGACACTCTAAACCTTATCCCGGATTTTGGCAAGATGGAAGAGTTTGACACAGCACGGATTGACAGGGCTATCAGGCATCTTGCGGATATGCTTCTGGCTTGCCGTAATGATAAAGGCTTCTGGGAGGGGCGCCTATCCGACAGCGCCCTTGCCACGGCAACAGCAGTAAGTGCCCTCTCCATAAACGAGAATCAGGACGATCTTGAGCGCATCTCCAATGGCATCGCTTGGTTGGTGGCAGATCAAAATCCTGACGGCGGATGGGGAGACTCGCCAAGCAGTCCGAGCAATACATCAACAACAATGCTTGTCAGTGCTGCCTTCACACTTTCCGGCAGAGATGATATTCATCCCGACGCAATTAATAAGATGGAGAACTATCTCAACGAGACTTGCGGCAAGGGGGACAACGAACGCATTCACTTAATTCTCAAGAAATATGGCGATGATAGAACCTTTGCCGTCCCGATATCGATCAACTGCGCCCTTGCGGGTAAAGCCGACTGGCAGGAAATCCCGTCCCTGCCCTACGAGATGGCATGCTTTCCCCATTCCCTGTTAAGCTTGCTCAAGCTTGACGTGGTAAGCTACGCCCTGCCCGCCCTGATCGCGATCGGCCGCCTGCTACAGCGGAAGAAGAACACTGGCTGCCTGCGCGGAATATTGCGGAGCTTTATCGATGGAATGGTTTTGAACAAGCTCGATAAAATCCAACCCGAAAGCGGAGGGTTTCTCGAAGCAATCCCTCTCTCCGCTTTCGTTTCCATGAGCCTCCATGCAAGCGGGAATGCCTCACTCACTGTAAATAAGAAATGCCTCACATTCCTGAGGAACAGCCAGCGCGAAAATGGAAGCTGGCCAATCGACGTAAATCTGTCCATTTGGCTGACTACAGCCTCGGTTCACGCCTTATCAAGCGCCGGGATCGCACCGTGCGAAAAGGCACTTTCATATATAACGCGCGGACAATACAAGACACAACACCCCTACACATCCAGCCCTCCGGGGGGATGGGCGTGGACAGAACTTAGTGGTGGCGTGCCAGATGTGGACGACACATCCTCTGCCTTGCTTGCGCTTTCTGGTTGTGGTGTAAGCTCCGACACAGATATTCGCCTTGCCCTTAAATGGCTCTCCGGCAGGCAGAACAGCGACGGCGGTTGGCCTACCTTCTGCCGTGGCTGGAACAAGCTTCCTTTCGACAAGAGCACGCCTGAACTGACCGCCCATGCCCTGAGAGCAATCAAGGCGTGGCAGCACCTGCTTACCCACAACCACATCACAAGAATGAGTGATAAAGGATTCGCCTATCTTGAATCGGTTCAGAACAAGAACGGCTCGTGGATTCCGCTATGGTTCGGCTCACAGCTAACTGCCAACCAATCCAACCCCGTTTTCGGAACGGCAAAGAGCATGCTGGCCTATCAGGATTATGGTAAAACCGGATCAAAGCCTTACGCAGCGGCAACGGAATATCTTCTGACATCTCAGAACCGGAATGGCGGGTGGGGGGCCGACTACGGCATAACTCCGACTATTGAGGAGACTGCGGTAGCCTTGAGGGCTCTTGCCTTTTCACCAGAAAATGCGGAAACTTGCGCCCGTGGGGCCAGATATCTTTGCGAACAGATCGAAAGCGCAAAGCCAAAACTCCCCTCCTCTCCGATAGGCTTGTATTTCTCCAGCCTCTGGTACGATGAAAAGCTCTATCCGATAATTTGGAGCCTTGAAGCATTAAGTGCTTTTAGAAAATAGTTTTCTGTAGAAATACACCATCCCACCCATTAATATTTTGTTTTATGACAGACGCGAACGACAAAGAACCGACAAACGATATCGCCGGCAAATCGGAACGTTACGCCGTTCCTCTGGTTCCAGCCGTACGCGCCAAACTCTCCGCGCTGGCCGCATCCGCCATTGCTGATATCTCACGAGAATCGCCACTTTCTCTCTTTGATCTCGAACGTTTGGCGAGAGAGATTGTCTCAACTGATCCTGCCTTTTCCGGATTTAACGGTTATGCAATGATCTGCATTAATAATGAATTCTGGCAGGATCAATTTGCCGCAACGCCATGCAATAAACGGATTCTGCTGCTGCCGCGTTGCCTTGGCGATAGCGGATCTATCATCCCGGAGGCAGAAAAGCTCGGTTACCATACCCTGATCGCGGAGGGGACGCCGCAGGTTCTCGAACTTCTCCTCAGCGAAAAGTATGAAGCCGTCCTTGGTGTGGCCTGCATGGATTCCCTCGAAAAAGCTTTCAGCAAGGTCTCGCTGCTGGGCGTCCCCAACATGGCGGTACCACTTCTGGCCGATGGTTGTGTTTGCACCGACACTGACCGCGAAACTCTACATCGCTTGCTCAATCTCCGCGCCCACGAGCAATATCAGCCAACAAAAACCTACTTGCCAATGCTGCGGGAAACGCGCGAACTTTTCGCCCCGGAAAACCTGGCAAGGATTCTTGATCCCGATGTTCAGCTAACGTCAGATTCCATGCCATCCCTTGAACCAGCCGCTAAAGTTGAAAAAACAGCGATAGACTGGCTCGAGGAAGATGGCAAAAGGCTACGCCCCTTTATCACCCTATCAGCCTATATGGTTTCTCGTCACGGGGACGGTGTACTTGAACCTGGCGCCGAGATCGTGGACCTTATCCCGGACAGCGTCCGGAGCGTATCCCTTGCAATCGAGGCGCTGCACAAAGCTTCACTCGTACATGACGACATCGAAGACAATGACCCTGTCCGTTACGGTAAGGAAACCCTTCACCTCCGGCACGGAATACCATTCGCAATCAACACAGGCGACTATCTGGTCGGCCTTGGTTATCGCCTGATCGCCCGCGAGGCCTCTTCCCTTGGGGCAAGATGCATCTCCGACATCATAGAGCACCTTTCAAATGCCCACCTCAAGCTATGCAAGGGACAGGGGGCGGAGCTTCTATGGTGGAGACTCAACAGGGAAAAGAGCGTTGATCAATTTATCATGAAGCCTATCGACGCCCTGAGCGTATACGCCGCAAAAACAGCGTCAGCTTTCGAGACTGCCATTTACTCCGGCCTGCGCATGGGCGAATGCAATCTCGATATAAAAATGCTTAAATCTTTCTCCCGGGCTGTTGGAGTTGGCTTCCAGATAATTAATGACCTGAAAGATTTCGAGATCAATGGAGCGGGCGAAATAAAGAATGGTTTCGATACCCTGTCCATGCGCCCAACCCTGCTATACGCTTTTGCAATCGAGGACGAAGCCTGCAGGGATAGTATCGAAAAATGCCGCAGCGCCGTCATCTCAGGCAGCTTCAATCAGAGCGAACTTCTTAGTTCAATGCGCGACATATATGAACGCGCTGGCGTATTTGTCAAAGCCGAGTCCCTTATCAATAAATACAGCAAACGCGCACTTGCGCTGGCCAATGAAGTCACGGACAAGAACATTTCCCGCCTCCTGTCCTTCCTTGCCGAAATAATCCTCAGGCGGTGATGCCCATGTTTTCGAAATTATTCGCGACCATCAAGGCGAACCTGCCGTTCTTCGGCGAGTATTATCGAAAATGCTGGCTATCCTATATCATTAATCACCAACACGAATCAGGCGGCTTTGTCGGCAAAGACGGATGCCCTGATCTGTACTACACCCGCTTTGCCCTGCGCGGCTTGGAGGCTGTTGAGGCAACAGAAGACCGGGATATTATTCTCGCCTCAATCGAAAAGTGTTCCAGTTATCTGGAATCTGAGGAATTCTGCCTTGAAAGCATGGTCGATATCTTCTGCCTTGCAGACAGTATTGAAGTAATATCGAAGTTCGTGGCAGGTAAAAGCTGTGCATTTACAAAGCTTACCGAGCAATTACGACTTGAGCTCGGCCTCCATGAACATCATTTCGGATTCAGCCAGTTCGCGGATCAGCCTCCCGGGCTTTACCATACATTTCTGGGTTATCTGGCAAAACAGTCGCTATTTCCTGACTCTGCGTTATCAATAGATGACAAACTTAAAGCAAAAGCCACAGAGTTTTTCACTATCCGCAGAAAAGACAATGCAGGGTTTTCCGACTATCCCGGCGATAGCATGGGACAGACAAACCCCACCGCCGCCGCCATCGGCACAGCCTCATTATTCAATATTCATGGCGATAAGCTGTTCACCGAGACGGCCTCTTTTTTCAAATCCATGCAGGACAAGAGCGGAGGGTTTCTGGCTTTTGACCAGAGCCCGGATGCAGACCTGCTCAGCACCTTCGTCTCCCTCGTAGCCCTTTCAGCAATTGGTGACAAGAAGGGTGTAAGCCATTCCGCGGCCGCGAAATTTGTCAAAAACTGCATGACAAAGGATAAAGGATTCGGCCCCTCCCCCTCATGCAAGGAAAGCGACCTCGAATATACTTATTACGGAATCTCCTCCCTTGCCATCCTGCAGGCTCGCTGCAAATAAATCCTTATGGGCAAAGATCATTATAAAAATATTCGCAAAGCCGAATTGACCAGCGCGCCCTTAAGACAAACGCAAACCCTTATCACATAATGTTTTACCGACAATCCTTCGAGTTCACCCAAACTTCTTCCATAAGTGCCGCTTCAGCATTTCGCAGCTATTTCTTGACATTAAATAACCCGCACGATAAAAAGGGTAATTTCCGGGTTCGCTTTTCTGCGAAGACGGCGATGAATAATTGAATTTGCGCTGCCCGTCAGCATTTCGGCAACGACAGGAACCATATGGCCAAAAAACGCCAAGGTGTTGATCTTTTTGAGGTTCTGTCCGAGCAGAGAATGCCTGCTGCTTTTAACCAGCCCGGCAGCAAGCAACCGCAGCAGGAACAGGAAACACAACTGCCAGAACCGAGAGTAAGCGCCAAAAGAGCAGAAGAACGCATTACTACGGGTAAAGAGCTTATTTTCAGCGTAGAGACTGCTTTCATTATTGTTGTTGCTGTTTTGACGATGGTTGGCAGTTCATATTATATGGGGTATACCGCCGGCGGCAGAAAGGCTTCTCCCGACACAGGCGGTGACGCTGCCATAATTGACAGGCCTGACGTTGCCGTAATTAAGAGTTCCGGCGGCTCGAGCGAGGTAGCCTCGCCATATATTCAGGACACGAAGTATACGCTGCAGATTTATCTCTCGAAAGATCTCAGCGACAAGGAATACAAGCTTCTTACCCTCGACCAGTCTTACGTTCTGCAATTGCAGGAAGTGGCCAACGCGGGAGTAAATGAAGCATATATATTCAAGAAGCAGAATGGAAAGCTTTATGCCCTCGGGCTTGGGCTTTTTGACGACCGTAACGACCCTGTTCTTGATAAATTGCGAACCATTATGCGCAAGGTCAAGGGCCCTCCTCACCGCGAGGGGACGCCATACGACGGTTGCGCGGTAGTTCAGGTTAAGGATATGGGAAAGCCTGTTTTTTGAAATAGATTGCAGCGGAAGGCATGGATGAAGCCGGTTCCAGATTGCATACCAGAGGCGTTGCAGCTTACGCTCGACACTGCCCGCCTCGTATCTGACGACTCTTTTATTCACCGTAAGGTGCTTAAGAAAGTCATGTCCGATCTCCTGAAAGAATCGGAGTTCGGCCAAGATCCGGCGGAGATACATTATCGTTGCCTGATGTCGGCCTATAAGGCCCTCGGCGTCAAGGACCCGTATGAGAACGAGAAAGCCAGACGCAACAAGGCCATGCTCGGACTCGAAAAGGGATTCAGGGAATATCTGGATATAGCGCCTAACCGGCTATACTCCTGCATAAACCTTGTCATGGCCGGGAACGTAAAGAATATCAACGCCCTTGGACGGGCCGAGATGGAAAAAAGCATACTTGAGCAGCTCGACAATGCGGTTGAGCGGGACGACAGGGAAACATTCGCCAAAGCCCTGTCACGTGCGGAAAGCCTCATGTATGTCATTGATACCGCAGGTGAGATAGTCCTCGACAAGCTGCTCATCGAGGAGCTTTCGAAAAAGTGCAAGGTTGTGGCTGTTGTCGCCAATAAGCCAATTCTTGACACTGCGACCAGCGAGGATGCGGAATCGGTCGGCCTTGGCGAGTTCGCCGAGATCACCGACCCCGGCGCCCCGATGATGGGATTGATGCTTGACCGCGCATCGAGTTCGTTCCGCGAGATGTTTGACGCGGTAGATATTGTGATCGTAAAAGGCGAGAACAATTTCCAGACCCTGCAGACGAATGAACGCGAGTGTTTTTATGTTCTTCAGGCACGGGACACAGCTATTGCCAAGAAGCTTGGGGTAACGCCCGGCAACTCGGTCTTCGCCCACTTCCCGGGTAAACCCGGCTCTGGGCTTTTTGAGAAAGCCGAAACGAAAAATTAAAACCGTGAAGGTTTATTAGAATATATCGCAATTAATCTAAAGGCATGCTTTACGGCCTGCCGTAATTCGCAACAAAGGAGAAGTTAAAAGTGAGTATCCACAGAAGTCTTCGTCGCAGTTCGGCCTCCGCCGGCCATCGCAACGTCCTCACCAAGCTCGAGCGCATTGAGAAGCTCGAATCCAAGGAGCGTTGGGATGCAGAGAATGATTCCCTCCTCGGCCTACCCAAAGTCCGCTCCATCAAGGTCGCGGTAAAGAAGAAGAAAAAGAAGGCAGCCGAAGAGGATTAATCCCGGCTTTTGCCGATCATCCGTGATGCGGCAGGGATTATGACTACAAGCCAATTCGACCGCGAAACACGGGATTCCGGGTTTCGCGGTTTGGTCTTTTATTCATCCGCATCATCCAAAGTCGCCGCGAGCGATATGGTTAACATGAGCAAGGTTTTTAGGGAATAGAATACTGATGAATGCAACTGGCGTAAAACTGGCGGACAGGGTGTTTTCCACAAACATTTCCGGCATACGCAAGGTCTTTGATCTGGCAGCAAAGCTGGAAAATCCCATCAACCTGTCGATCGGACAGCCTGACTTCGACGTTCCTGACCGGGTTAAAGACGCGGCGATAAACGCAATTAATGATGGCAAAAACAGCTACACCCAGACTCAGGGCTGCCCCGAACTCAGGGCCAGTCTTCTCGATTCGTTCAACGGCAAATACGGCCCGAAAGAGCTCCTTATAACCAGCGCCGTATCCGGCGGTCTTAACCTGGCGTTTCTTGCGCTCCTCAACCCCGGCGACGAGATCCTTGTCCCCGACCCGTATTTTGTAATGTACAAGCAGCTTGCCCTCATGATTGGAGCAAAGCCGGTATATTACGATACATATCCGAAGTGGAATGTCGATATTGAGGGGCTTGAGAAAATCATCACCCCAAAGACAAAAGCAATTGTCATTGGCAGCCCGTCTAATCCGAGCGGAGCCGTATATGCGGCGGAAGAATTAAAGGCAATTGCCGAGGTTCTAGATCGCCACGGCATTGTCGCCATATCCGACGAGATATATAAAATTTTCTGCTATGACCAGCCTTTCACAAGTATCGCCGAATACTATGACAACACGCTTGTGCTGGGAGGATATTCAAAGAGCCACGCCATGACCGGTTGGCGCCTCGGCTACGCCGCAGGCCCCGAGGAGCTGGTGCAGGCAATGACCAAATTCCAGCAGTTCACCTTCGTCTGCGCCCCCAGCATGGCGCAGTACGGCGGGGTTGAGGCAATGAACACCGATATGAGCGAGCATGTCAACGCCTACCGCCACAAACGTGACATGATTTACTCCGGACTGGTCGACGCAGGATATGAAGTTGAAAAGCCTGGTGGTGCCTTTTACATCCTACCCAAGGCTCCCTGGGGAACTGACGAAGAATTTGTGGCGAAGTGCATCGAGAACAGTCTGCTCGTTATTCCCGGCAGCGTATTCTCGGAGAAAAAGACCCATTTCCGCATCTC
The DNA here is from genome assembly GCA_016936955.1 of Planctomycetota bacterium. Taxonomy (GTDB): domain Bacteria; phylum Planctomycetota; class SZUA-567; order SZUA-567; family SZUA-567; genus JAFGWW01. Next base: position 22,398 of record JAFGWW010000118.1, read on the forward strand.
GTACGCGGCAAAGGACGAGACGATAGAACGCGGCATCGAGGTTCTTGGCAAATTGATTAAGCGTTAGAATTGCAATAACGTAAAACTTCAGGAGCAAAAATGGCCAACGACACAATGAAGAAAATCGTTTCCCTTGCCAAGCGCAGAGGATTCATCTTTCAGTCCTCCGAGATCTACGGCGGCCTCAAGGCCTGCTACGATTACGGCCCTCTCGGTGTTGAGCTGAAAAAGAACATCAAAGAGAACTGGTGGCGTGACATGGTCCACCGCCGGGACGACATTGTCGGCCTTGACTGCTCCATTATCATGCACCCAGACGTCTGGCGCGCATCCGGCCACCTCGCCGGCTTCAGCGATCC
>JAFGWW010000119.1 GCA_016936955.1 Planctomycetota bacterium
GCCGATATCGTGGCGAAAGCCGTCGGGATGGATATGGGGGGCGATATACTCCTCCTCGGCGTCGTAGCCAAGGTCGCGGTAAAACTCGCGGTAATCCGGGTCGCCGGGATATCCGGTCTCGGCGCTCCAGACCTGCTTGGAGCTCTCGATGTCGCGGGCGAAAGCGGCCACATTGGTGCGGCAGTAAACCGGCGCGAAATTGCCGTATTTCGGGCGTGGCACGCCGAAGAGGAGGCCGTGGGAATCGAGGAAGAAATACCGTATCCCCTCGGCGGCAAGCTCTTGGTCAAGGCCGTGGACATAAGCGCATTCGGGAAGCCAGATACCGGCCGGGTCGCGCTCGAAATGCCTGCGGTACGAATTCGCCCCCATGCGGATCTGGGCGCGGACGCAGCGGGGGCTGCGCACCAGCGGCAGGAAAGCGTGGGTGGCGGCGCAGGTAATGATCTCCAGTCCGCCGGAATCCTGATGGTAACGGAAAGCACCGATCAGGTTGCGCGCGTATACATTATTGAAATGCTCCCGGGTCGCGACGAAGCGTTCGTGATACATGCGCGCCAGACGATTGAGGTCTTCATTATCCTCGGTGCGCAGAATCTCTTTCTCACAGAGGGAGACGAGGTTGTCAACGTGCCTGTCGAAACGCTCCATCAGCAGTTCGTCGGCAAGCATCTCGCACAGGGTCGGGCTCAGGCTCAGGGTAAGGCGAAACTCCACCCCGTCGGACGCAAGGCGGTCCATCATCCGCAAGAGCGGGATATAACACTCGTGCATGGCCTCGAAAAGCCAGTTTTCCTCGAGAAAAACCGGGTGCTCCGGATGGCGCACAAATGGAAGGTGTCCGTGAAGAACGATGGAGAGATAGCCTGAAGCTTTTTCGTTCTCCATTTATTTTCGGCCCTTGTAGGCTGGCACGCCGGGGCTGGTGGGGCCCGCGCCGTCTTTTTCGCCTTCGTGGAGCACGGTGACCCATGTGGCCTCGTTGCCGGAATCGTCGGCCACGGTAAAGGAACTGCCGATAAACCCGGCCCAGCCCAGAGCCAGCAGGCGCAGGTAGTCTTCCTTGAGGATCATCCACTGTTTGTCGTAAAGGTGGCTGTAGGTTGATGGGGGAACCTCGACGCGGTTGCCCGCGATGACGCGCTGGTACCTTCCCGAAGGGAGGAGCACGCCGAGTTCCGATTCGTAGGCGCAGTCGGAGAGCACCGAGACATACCAGTTGCAGGCATCGGGATCGATTATGGTGTCAGAGACAGCGCCGGTACCGAGATTCGTGAAACGCATAACCCACTCGCTTTTGGCGAGGGTAACCTTTCCAACCCGCAGGGCGAGGTCCATCCGCAGCTTTTTCGAGATATTCCAATACGCAAATACGGTGGATGGATCGCGCACGAGAGCCACAAATCTATCGCTGCCATAATCATCCGGTAAAGCCATTCCACTCTCCACAGCCTGCAATGTATTTCGGTGCCACAGCATTCAATGTATTTTCTGTTTCAAATTATGTCAAACTTTAAAGACGCCTCTTTTTGTCGGGCGGGCGATATACTATAATATGCCTGCGTATAATTGCTTGTCGCGGATTGTAACCATGGAGGCATATCATGCGAAAAACATCCATCATCCTCTTCATGATATTATCGGTGTCATCCGTCCTTGTCGCCGGAGAAGAAGAAACAAAAAAAGCGGCTAAGCAGGATGCACCCGCACCCCTGCCCCAATCGGCCGAGGTGAAGGAGATTCTCTCAAGCCACGCGCCGGGTTTTATCGAAAGCAGGGAGGCTTATCACAAGTCACTCGAAACCGCCAGGGCACAGGCCGCGCAGAAAGGCAATCTCGAAGAGGTGAAGAATCTCGAAGCCGCCCTCGCGGGGGAATACGCAGGCGAGTTTGCTTCGTATACGGCAAAGACGGCGAAAAAAAGTTTCGACGGTAAAGTCGACCGCCTCACCAAGACCCTCACCTACGAACTCAAGGAGGCGATGAAAAAAATCCTCGTCAAGGGCGACACCGAAGAAGCGGAAAGGATAAACAATCTTGTCGAACGCATCGACGCGGCCAAGAGCGGAACCGGCGGGGTTAGCGGCAAGACCATAAGCGTCGAGGCGGTCAAGGACTGGCAGCCCACGGGTATAGTCCTCACCAAGGGGCTCAAGGTCAAGCTCGTCTGCAAGGGCAAGTGGAGCAGCGGGGCGAGAAAGAAAGTCGGCTCCAACCGCTGGGAAAATATCTACGGCGACGCAGACACCTATAACATTCAGGCCCGGGTCGGCGGAAGCAAGGCAGCGCAGGGAGGGGCGGAATGGGATTTCGTGGCCGCCAATGAAGGCGAACTCCTCCTGCGCATGTTCCCTTACCGGAGCCGCGCGAATCTCGCCGAGGCGAAAGGGACGATGAGCGTAACCATCTCGGTGGAGGACACCAACCCCACCCGCGGGATCGAAAACCTGCTTGCCGAAATTCTTAAACCCGGCGCGATTGCGGCCGCCCCTGTCGATAAGAAAGA
>JAFGWW010000120.1 GCA_016936955.1 Planctomycetota bacterium
ACGGCGGACGATTTCCGCAAGTTGGTCATATCGCGCGGCGCCGACGGCTACCTCGTCCGCCTCGGCGACGTGGCGAAGATCGAGATCGCGCCGGAAACGCTCCGCGACAGTTTTACCGCCGACGGGAAAAACGCTATCGGCATCGGCATCAGCCGCCAGTCTACGGCAAACACCCTCGCCATGATCCGCGGCGTCAAGGAGACGATGAAGGAGATCAAGAAGGAACTCCCCAAGGACATGGAGATGGCAGTCCTGAAGGACAGTTCCGTCTTCATCGAAGCGTCCGTCAACGAGGTTCTCTCCTCCTTGCTTATCGCCGCTCTGCTTGTAATCGGGATCATCTTTATTTTCCTCGGCAGCTTCCGAGCCGCCATCGTCCCGGCCGTGACGGTTCCTATCGCATTGATCTCGGCGTTCATTGTGCTTTACGCAATGGGATACTCGGTAAACCTTCTGACCCTGCTGGCACTGGTTCTCGCTATCGGCCTGGTGGTCGACGACTCGATCGTCGTATTGGAAAACATCCACAGGCGCATTGAGGAGGGAGAGCCAACCCTGCTTGCCGCATACAGGGGGGCGCGCGAGGTAGGCTTCGCCGTCGTGGCAACCACGCTGGTGCTGGTGGCGGTCTTCATCCCTATCAGCATGATGGAAGGCGACACGGGAAAGCTATTCACCGAATTCGCCTTCGCCATCACCGGCGCAGTAATCTTCTCCAGTGTCGTCGCCCTGACCCTTTCCCCAATGTTGTGCTCCAAAATATTGAGGCCAAAGAAAGAGGACAGCCTGCTCTCGAAACTTGACGAAGCCATATTCAAGCGCATCATCTCCATCTACGAAAGGATACTGCGCAGACTGGTCAACCACCCGTACATATCCCTCGCCACCTTGATTATTCTCTGCGGGATGGTGTGGGTTCTGCTAGGGCGCCTGCAGGCAGAATTCGAGCCGCAGGAAGACCGCGCCGTTCTCCTTGCCCGCATGACAGCGCCGGAAGGCACCAGCTTCGAAGCATCCAGCGGCTACATGAAAAAGGCCAGCAAGGTAATGAACGAACTGATCGAGAGCGACGAGGCGAGGCACGTGCTATCCATCACCCCAGGCAACCGTAACAGGTCGGGCGCGGTAAACAGCGGCTTCGGCGTGATCGAGCTCAAGCTCTGGGATCAGCGCAAGAGAAACGCCCAGGAGATAACACGCGAACTATTCCCGAAATTACAGAGCGTACCGGGCATCAGGATGTTTGTCATACAGCCGTCCGGCATCAGCATGTTCTTCGGGCAGCCTGTGCAGTTTGTCATCGGCGGGCCGACCTATGAAGAGTTGGTGAAGTGGCGCGACATCATTGTCAGCAAGGCGAAGGAATACCCCGGCCTGATCGGCGTGGATGTTGACTACAAGGAAACTACCCCGCAGTACCGTATCGCAATCAACCGCGACCGCGCGGCAGAGCTCGGCGTCTCGTCCGAGACGATTGGGCGTACGCTGGAAACCATCTTTGGTTCAAAGCAGGTGACCACCTACATTGAAGGCGGCGAGGAGTACGACGTTATTCTTCAGGGAACAGAAGAAGACCGCCGCACCCCCTCCGACCTGCAGAACATATACGTCCGTTCATCGCGAGGGCAGGAACTGATTCCCCTTTCCAACCTCGTAACCCTTGAGGAAAGGGCGGACGCGAGCACCCTCAACCGCTACAACAGGGTCAGGGCCATTACAATTTCGGGAAGCGTGGCGGACGGCTATTCCCTCGACGACTGCCTCAAGTTCCTTGAGCATTCGGTCCGCGAGGATCTGCCGAGTACGGCGACGATAAATTACAAAGGCATGTCGCAGAAGTTCAAGGAAGCGAGCGGCTCGATCGTCTTCGTCTTTATTCTCTCGATGGTTATCGCCTACTTCGTACTCTGCGCACAGTTCGAGAGTTTTGTAAGCCCGGTCGTCATCATGATGACAGTACCAATGGGCGTTCTTGGTGCGCTGGCCGGCATGCTCATCCTCGGCGTAACGCTTAATATCTATAGCCAGATCGGCCTTGTAATGCTTATTGGCCTTGCGGCAAAAAACGGGATTCTGATCGTGGAGTTCGCAAACCAGCTGCGCGACCGCGGGGTGGAATTCGAAGAAGCGGTCTTCCAGGCATCGGCAATGCGCCTGCGCCCCATCGCCATGACCGGCCTCTCCACCGCCATCGGCGCCCTGCCCCTCATCTTCGCGAGTGGCGCGGGCGCGATGAGCCGCATAGCCATCGGATCGGTAATCTTCTTTGGCGCAACCTCAGCCTGCCTGTTGACGATGTTTGTCGTGCCGGTGGGGTATTTCTATCTCTCCCGCTCACAGGCTTCGCCGAAGGAGCTTGAGCACAAGATAGATGCAATGTCGGAAGAGCACGAATAAGGTAATTGTTTTCAGTAAATCAGGGATCTGTTCATGGAGGCACAAGGATAAAAATGTTCAAGAAAATAATTCTTGCCCTGATCGTTATCGGAGCGGCTTACGGCATATACCGCTGGCGCAGTTCCGGCACGGAAACCAAAAGCGAGAAGAAAGAGACATCCACCGTCGCAAAGGTCTCCCGGGGCCTGCTGCGCATTCTGGTAGAATCGACGGGAAGCGTAGTCCCCGAACAGGAGGTCGAGATCAAGTGCAAGGCCAGCGGCGAAATCACCAAGCTGCCGGTCGACATCAGTGATTTGGTAAAGAAGGACGACCTCTTGGCGCAACTAGACCCTGAGAACGAAGAGCGCTCTGTGCGCAAGGCCAAGGTAACCCTCGCCGTCTCCGAAGCCAAGCTTGCTCAAGCCAAACTGGAGCTGAAAATTGCGGAAAAGAATCTCGTAAGCAACCGCCTCCGCACCGAAGCAGCCCTCGCCTCGGCCCAGACCAGCGAGAAGGAAACCAAATCCAAGCTGAACCGTTACCAGCAACTCCGCGAAAAGAAGATGACCAGCGAGGAGAATTATGAAGCGGCCGAGTCTGACTATGCAAAAGCTTTCGCCACGCTCAAGACCGCGCAGGCTGACGTGGAGGATCTCAATACTCAGGAGATACAGATCGAATCCCTGCGTCACTCCATCATGATCGCCGAGCAGGAGGTGGAATCAAACGCCATCGCCCTCGACGACGCGAAGGAGAGCCTTGATGAGACCACCGTCACCTCCCCCATCAGCGGCGTGGTTGCCGAAAGGGAGGTGCAGGTGGGGCAGATCATCGCCTCGGGGGTGAGTAACGTCAGCGGCGGCACCACCATCATGACCATCGCCGACCTGAGCAGGATTTACGTCCTCGTCTCGGTCGACGAGAGCGACATTGGACGCATCGAACTCAACCAGCCCGCGACGATCACGGTGGACGCCTACCCGCACATGAAGATGACGGGCAAGGTTGTCCGCATCGCCACCAAGGGCACCACCACATCCAACGTCGTAACCTTCGAGGTCAAGGTAGAGGTGACGAGTGAGAACAAGCGCCTGCTAAAGCCAGAAATGACAGCAAACGTCGACATTACCGTGGTTGACAACCCCAAGGCCCTGCTTGTTCCCGTCAAAGCGGTCAGGACGACGGAAAAAGGAAGCTTTGTAAACGTAATGCTCAGCGGGCAAAAGGAAAACCGCAAGATAAAGACCGGCGAAAGTGATGGCGAAAACATAGAGGTCATCTCCGGACTCGCCGAGAATGACGAGATCGTCGTTCCGAGCGCGGGTGAAAGCAACTGGAAGAGTACCAAGAAGGCCCAGACCCAGAGACGGGGCCCTCCCGGACCAATGCTATGAGCATAATACAGACCAACGACCTGCGTAAGACTTACCAACTCGGCGAGACGACGGTTCATGCGCTTGACGGGGTTGACCTCTCCCTTGAAGAGGGTGAGATGGTGGCGATCACCGGCCCTTCGGGGAGCGGCAAGTCCACGCTCATGCACATCATCGGTTGCCTCGACTCCCCCGACGGCGGGTCATACTGGCTCGCGGGCGAGGACGTGGCCGGCCTTACCAAGGACAGGCTGGCGCGGATACGTAACCAGCGCATCGGCTTTGTCTTCCAGTCATTTAATCTCCTGCCCCGCCTCTCGGCGCTGGAGAATGTGGAGCTGCCCCTGCTTTATTCTGGCAACAGCGACGCCAAGGATCGCGCGGCGCAAGCCCTCAACACAGTCGGCCTCGGCAACCGCATGGGGCACGAACCGAACCAGCTCTCCGGTGGGCAACGGCAGAGGGTGGCCGTGGCGCGCGCCATCGTGACCGACCCGGCGATAATCCTCGCTGATGAACCGACAGGAAACCTGGACAGCAAAACTGGCGACGAGATCCTCAAGCTGTTTCAGGACCTGAACTCCTCCGGCAGAACAGTTATCATGGTCACCCACGACGAGTATGTCGCCAAACATTGCAGCCGTCAGATACATATTCTCGACGGCAAGGTGCAGAAAGGATAAGTCATGCTTTTCTGGACAATCCTAAAGGTAGCTTTCAAGAGTCTGATGGCGAACAAATTCCGCACCATCCTCGCCATGCTCGGCATCATCATCGGCGTAGGCGCGGTGATCTCCATGCTCGCCCTCGGCGCGGGAGCGCAGAACCGCGTAATGGAACGCGTCACCGCCATGGGCACCAATCTTCTGGTCGTCCGTCCCGGCGGTCAGCGCCGAGGTGGAGTGCGCCAGTCCACTTCGCAGCAGAACCTCAAACTTGGCGACGCGAAAGCAATTCTCGAAACGGTAGCCGACGTCGACTCCATAGCCCCTCAGGTCAGCGGCAGGGCACAGGTAAAATATCTCAACAAAAACACCAACACCACCGTAACCGGGACTGCGGCCACCTATCTGAATATAAGAAACTTTACTGTCGATAAAGGGCGCGCCTTCACCTCTATTGAAGAGGAGCGCTCCGCTCCGGTGGCGATTCTCGGCGCAAGCACGGCGAACGACCTTTTCGAGGACAAGCAGCCTCTGGGCAAGGAGATCAGGGTCGGGCGCATAAACTTCCGCGTAATCGGTGTTCTCGCCGAGAAAGGCGACCAGGGCTGGTTCAATCCTGACGACATGGTCCTTGTCCCTTACAGCACAGCCATGAAAAAGGTGCTCGGACAGGATTACCTTAGCGAGATAGACGTGCAAATTACCGACGGGGCAGACATAAATGCGGCCGAGACCAAGATAGAAGAACTGCTACGCAAACGTCACCGTATAACCTCCGACGGGGAAGACGATTTCCATGTTCGCAACCAGGCCGAGTTTCTCGAAATGGCCTCAAGCGTAACACAAACGTTCACCATTCTGCTCGGAGGCATCGCCAGCATCTCTCTGGTCGTGGGCGGCATCGGCATCATGAATATAATGATGGTCACCGTCACGGAACGCACCCGCGAGATCGGCGTACGCAAGGCTATCGGCGCGCGCGACCGGGATATCCTCACCCAGTTCCTTTTCGAGTCCATCCTTATAAGCGGCCTCGGCGGAATAATGGGCATCGGCCTCGGATACAGCGTCGGGTATGTGATAAGCCGTTTCACAGATTACGTTCCGGTCGTGCAGATGCAGGCCATAATTCTTTCGATCGGCGTTTCAGGAGCGATCGGAATATTTTTCGGATACTACCCAGCATGGAGAGCAGCCAAACTGGACCCCATCGTTGCTCTCAGGTATGAATAGGAGATATTGGATGAAGTTTGACCGCCTTGTAAAAAATATTCTGGCCGGAGGAGTAATCGCCTGCTTTTACCTCGGCTTCGGGACAGTGATAATCGCAGCCGAACCGGAAGCGCCCGCGTCAGTACTTCCCGATAACGAGGAAGTAATCCCCGCCGCCGTCATAGACCTCGACCTCCCCCCGGCGGTTCCGGAAGACCTAGTAGAGCTTGACGACACGGTAAAGGAAGAGACCCCTGCCCCGGCGGTGAAGATAGCCGACGAGAAGGATATCGTAAAATCGGAAGAGGTTAAAACCGATACAGGCGAAGCCAAGGCGGATAAGGCCAAGGGCGAAGCTGAAATGCAGATCGTTGACGACGTCGCAAACAAAGCCAAGCCCAATCCGCTCGGTCTCAGGGAGGCGGTGCTCTCCGCCCTTGATCGTAACGTCGCTTTCAGCATCGACCGCATCTCGCCCATGATAACGAGAACCGGCGAAGCGCAGGAACGCGCAGCCTTCGACCCCACCATTTCCGGCGACATAACCTACTCGCGCAACAAGGACGAATCTGACGGGCACGGCACACTTACGGATGAAACCACCCGCGACAGCACCACCGACGGCGGCGTAAGCATACAGGAATTTCTCCCCACCGGAACCACTGTCGAGTTGGGAGCAAGCCGCTCTAACGCCAATGCGGAAATCGCGAATGGGGACAGCTCCACATTAACAAACAGCTACGACGTCACCGTAACCCAGTCCCTCCTCCGCGGTTTCGGCACGGGTGTAAACCTCGCGAGCCTTAAGCAGGCGAAGCTGGACACGAGAATATCACGATACGAACTGCGCGGCGCGGCCGAAGCGCTGATAGCCGAGGTAGAGAGCGCATATTGGGACTGCATCCTCGCGGAGAAATCAATTGCCATCTACGAGAAATCGCTGGAGATCGCACAGCAGCAGATCGACGAGGTCAAGGCAAGGATCGATATTGGCAACATGGCCGAGACGGAGTTGATCGCCTCTGAAGCAGAACTTGCCAGCCGCAGGGAAGACCTGATCGACGCTCGGGGCGAGTACGCAAAAAACCGTCTCTACCTCGTAAAGCTGATCAATCCCGAGAGCGACAACATCTGGAAATACGAGATGAAGCTGACCGCCGAACCGGTTCAGGAGAAGGAGAACAAGCTCGACAGCGTGGAGAACCATGTCGTGCTCGGACTCCGTCAGCGCGCGGATCTTAATCAGGCGCGCCTCTCCCTGAAGCAGGGAGAACTTGAGGTTGTCCGCACAAGAAACGGCCTTCTGCCCAAGCTCGACATGTTCGTCCATCTCGGCGGCTCGCGTTACGCCAACGCCTTTACCGCCTCCAGCGACAAGGACGGAAGGAAAAGCGCTTTGTCCGCCGGACTCGCCATGGAATACGTCCTCGGCAATCGTGCGCAAAAAGCATCCCACGAGCACGCGCAACTCTCCCTCGAGCAGGCGCAGGCATCGCTTGATAACATGAAGCAGATCGTACAGGTTGATATCCGCACCGCCTATATCGAGGTGGAGCGGAGCAACGAACAGGTCAAGGCAACGACCGCAACGCGCAAGCTACGCGAGGAGTCGCTCAGAACAGAACGCGAGAAATTCCGCGTCGGCCAGTCAACCTCAATACTCGTGGCGCAGGCGTGGCGCGATCTCGTGGAGAGCCAGATCGCAGAGATCAGCTCCGTAATCGCCCAGCGCAAAGCCATGCTGAACCTTTATCTTCAAGAGGGAACCCTACTCGAAAGGCGAGGAATCTTAACAAAGAACCAATAACCGCTTCTTGAGTTTTTCACTTCACCGCCCCGCCGTCCCTATCGGATCGCGCCGCATCTTGATAACGAGCAAAGATATGCCTGTACTTGTACAAAACACGGTAAGGAAAACCATGATCAGCATGGCAGTCCCCATGCTTGCCGGCACCTTCGCCATGAACGCCTACAACCTGACCGACACGTGGTTCGTCTCCCAACTAGGAACGCTCCCCCTTGCCGCCATGGGGTTCACCTTCCCTGTAGTAATGATAATGCGCTGTCTGCTCCACGGCCTTGGAACCGGCATCACGACGCTGGTCTCCCACGCGATCGGCCGCCACGACCACGACGCGGCCGCACTTATCACCACCCGAGGAATACTGCTCTCGATATGCGCCACCATAGTCCTGATGATTATCGGCTATCTGACAATCGAACCGGTCTTTGCCGGCCTCGGCGCCGACGACGAGACCCTGCCGCTGATACGGGAATACATGACCATCTGGTATGCCGGGGCGATTTTCATGGCCCTGCCCATGATCGGCAACGGCATTCTGATTTCAACCGGCGACTCAAGATCTGCGGCGCGGTTCATGATGCTGGGCACCCTTCTCAACCTCATCCTCGACCCCATAATGATTTTCGGCTATTTCGGGATTCCCACCATGGGCATCTCGGGCGCGGCACTGGCAACGATAATCGCGCAAGCACTCTCGATGATATGGCTGTTCCACCTTTTGACGAAAAAACACCGGCTGCTGATTTTCCGCAGGCAGCGGGAATTCCCCTTCGCAAAAACCGTATGGGGGATTCTGAAAATCGGGATTCCGAGCATTATCAGCATGATGCTAATGCCGATATCCGCGAGTGTAATCACAAAAATTCTCGGAGCATACGGGAACGAGGCGGTGGCGGCCTGCGGCGCGGCGGGGAGGATAGAGATGTTCGCTTTTGTCATTCCCATGGCGCTGGGAATTTCACTCATGCCATTCGTAAGCCAGAATTTCGGCGCGGGCAGGGTCGACCGGGTCAAGGAGGCTATAACCATCTCCACGCGTTTTGCCATG
>JAFGWW010000121.1 GCA_016936955.1 Planctomycetota bacterium
GCCGAAATGCGATCCTGTTTCTTGAGTTGCATGGCAAGACCCAGCCCCGCGCCGACGGGAAAACTTCCGCCCACGATGGCGGTACTCGCCACAAACCCGACAGAGCGGTCAATCAGATGCATCGACCCTCCACGCCCACGACAGCAGCCGGTAACCCGCCCGTAAATCTCGGCCAGCATACGCTTGAGGTTGCCCCCTTTGCCGAGATAGTGCCCATGCGCACGGTGAGTGCTCACTACCAGATCGTCTTTACGCAGCGCAATCCCGGCAGCGGCGGCAACCGCCTCCTGTCCGATGCAGAGATGGGTCGGGCAGCGCATCTCCTGCTCGCTGTAGCGATTCGCAATCTCCTCCTCTGCAATGCGGATGAGTAGCATGCGTTCGTAGAGTTTTTTCGCAATGGTCGCGTCCAGAGACGAAGCCATTCAGTCTCCTAGGGGATAAACCAGTAATAATCGCCGGTGTAGCCGATTTCCTTGAAAAATGCTTTCCACTCGTCGACGTGCATGACAGTCTTCGCCGTCAGGTTCCACGCCTCCATAAGTTCGCGCTCCTCGTCATCGCGGTAAGCATCCAGAGTGACGAAACTCCCGCGCCGCTGGACACGCTCCACCTCCTGAAGCGCCTTGGCGCAGTCGTCGCGCTCAAGATTATGGATAGTCGTAACCGAAATCACCACATCGAACGATTTGTCCTCAAAAGGAAGCTCCTTGGCATCGGCAACCTGCACAAAGGGGCGCATATCCTCGATTGCATTCTCGACGGCGTACTCCGAGATATCGATTCCCGCGACGGTAATCCCGGGAATCATCTCGGCCATGTCATGGAGCATAAAACCCTTGGCGCATCCGACATCGAGCACAGAACTGTCGGCGTCGAGCCTGAAATGTTCTTTAAAAGTCGGAATGACAGGCTGCCAGAAACGCGGGCTATAGGAAAAGCCGCCGTAGCCGTTTTTCCTGTCGCCGTCAAAGAAATCCTTGCCGAATTCGCGGGCTATGCGCCGGTCTTCCATCGTCTTCTCCAAGCCGCGTTTCTTTACGTCGCGCTTGGTGCGCGGGTAATTTATCATCAGGTCAATTTCCTGTCCCATTCGCTGCTCCCGTATATTCTCGCTCGATTGAATCAGATAAAGTTTACGTGTTCAGGCGGAATCTTAAGATCCCAGAGGTAACGGTTAATCTCGTCCATGCGGCAACAGTACTTGCAATTGGAGATATCCAGATTCTCTTTCACATATTCAAGCGACTTTCTGCGCTTTTCACCTTCCCAGATTTCCTCGAAGGTCTGCTCGTAAATATCCCCGTAAAGGAAATTCTCATCCTCGAGATATACGCTGCAACCCCACACCTTGCCGCCTGCATCAATGTACGACCAGAACGGAAGGGCCAGACACTTGTCGTAGGTCTTTTCCTGCCGGTCCCACTTCTGCATGGCTTTGGCGCGGTAGATAACGGAGAAACTGTCAGAATTAAGTCTTTCGAGCTCTTTTTCCACAGACTCGAGGCTCTCGTAATTTATCTCGAAATGATGGGCATTGTCGCGGTGCGGCATGTAAGGCTTAACTACAAGATAATCCATGCCGATCTCGCGCGCCCGTTCGGCAAGCGGAACGACATTGTCCACATTCATGGGCAGCATTACAATCTGGAAGCCGAGAGTACACGACCAGTTATTTTTCTTCCGCAGTTCATTTGCGACCTTGAAATTTTCAATAACAGTCTCAAAATCTTCAGCTTTCGTGCCGTGAATTTTCTCGTAAGCCTCCGGCGTCCCGGCGTTGCAACTCACTTTTATCCATTCAGTGACAGGCAAAACCTTCTCGGCGATTTCAGGCTTCATGAGAACGCCGTTGGTGGTAAAGGCCACATCAATTCCGGCCGCCTTGCTCCGCTGGGCGATCAGGGCCATATCTTTGTGCAGGAAAGGCTCTCCCTCACCGGCATACATAACGCTCTTGAGTCCAAGCCTGCCGAGTTCATCGAGGCGATCTAGCAGCACACCGGTTTCAAGGCGACGACTCTGGTAGCCAATAAAGTCAACGCTGCAGAAGATGCAACGGTGATTGCACGAGCCTACGGGACTGATCTCCATATATATGGGGTAGACATTCTTGCCTTCCAGATAGTCCGCCACCCGGCGCGGGTGGAAGATCAGCTTGTGGCTGTCGATTCTGAATTTATCTTTTGCCATGATTATGCCTTATGTATGTACTCTCGCGGAAAATCCCGCAGCTTGTCGATATTGGAACTGACCCATTCTATAGTTTCGTGCAGGCCTTCTTCAAGATCCACCTCTGCGCTCCAACCAAGGGCATCCCGCGCATGGGCGCAGTCGAGAATATAGGCTCCATCCTTACCCGGCCGCTCCTCCGCAACCTCGACAAGGGTATCGAAATCGGCATCCATGAGGCGACAGATCTCTTTGACCAGCACTCTAATGGAAACCAACTCCGGCGTCGCAAGATGGAAAACATCCCCCGGCTTTCCTTTACGAAGAGCGAGGAGGGTTCCGCGCGCCACATCTCGGATATGGATAAAAGAACGCCTGCTGGTTCCGCCCCCGTGGAGCTGGAGTTTTTCGCCAAGCATGATTTTAAGAATAGTGAGAGGGATAATCCTGTAAAGCTGCTGACCCGGCCCGTAAACATTCGCCGCCCGCGTGAAAACCACAGGGAAACCGTAGGTTCGCTGAAAAGCCATCAGGCTCATGTCGACCGCTGCCTTGCTTACGGCGTAAGGCGTGCTGGGTTCGTAATGATAACTTTCCGCGATCACCCCTTCCCTGTCACCATAAACCTCGGGGGTAGAGACCTGCAGGAAAGATTTTATAAAATCACATTTGCGAAGGCGGTCGTGGAGGATCACCGGAGAGACGGTGTTTGTCATCAGCCACTCGGCCGGAGCATTCCAGCTCTGGGCCACCATCCCCTGAGCCGCGAAGTTTACGATATAATCAGGCGTGGCATCCGCTATTACATTGAAGACATCATCAAGGTCACGGTTAAGGTCGTACCGGAAAAAGCGGAAGCTTTTCGCATTAGGATTATTACGGTAAGGGAGGAAGAGGTCGTCCGGCTCCGGGGAACGGCTGATGCCGGTTACCTCAAGCCCTTCACGCAGGCAGTGGTCGACGAAGTGCGCCCCCGAGAAGGAATTGCTGCCGAGAACCACCACCTTCTCCACCGTCATTCGCCCGCACCTTTCCCCGAAAGGTTAATCTGGTCCATCCAGAAATGAAGGATGGCGGCGTGGCAGCTTTCTGCCTCGCCATAGGTAGCTGCAGGGAGATAAATATTTATGTCGCCCTTTGTGCGGAGTGAGTTATTCTCTTTCATCCCGGATAGGGTTATGATATGCACATTCATTTCCCGCACCACATCAGCGGCACGAAGGATGTTCGCCGAATTTCCCGAACTGCTTATGGCGAGCAGCATATCCCCCGGCTTGGCGCTACGCGTGAGGGGGACGGAGAAAACTTCCTCGTAACCGATATCGTTTGAGATTGCGGTAATCAGGGAAAGATCGGAAAAGACCTGAGTATGGATGCCTGTATTTTTCACAACATCGGCCGCCATGTGGCTCGCCATCGAGGCGCTCGCGCCGTTGCCTATCATGTAGATAGTGGAAGCGGAGGCCCTGACCTTTGCGGTAAGCTCGATCCAGCGGGAAAAACCATCATCAGGGCCAAGCTCGACTCCATTGCCGTCGCAGACAGAAAGCCTGCACAGAAGGTTGTGCAACTGATCGATATAAGTTTTCCAGCCTGACATATCCATCACCTTTTATACATTTCCCGCGCACGCCTGAATCAGATCAATTGCTCAATCCAGTTTCGCATCTCCGATTCCCGGACCGGCTCCTTGTTGCCTACGACTCCGCAAGCAATCGCACCGGCAACGTTACCGAGGAAGGTGGATACCTCAATCGGCGCACCCTTGGTTGCCGCCAGTGAGGCGACAGAAAGGAAAGCGTCGCCCGCGCCCATGGCATCGACAACCTTGATGGCAAAGGCCGGGACCTGCGAAAATCCGGCGTCGGCGTCATAGCACAGGCTGCCGTTTGAACCACGAGTAACAATCATCTGCCGGCAGTTCATCCGCTCCGCAATCGAGGATACCAAGTCGCACAAGTCCGCTCTGCGGTTGCGCATTTCAAGTCGCGCTCCAGGTTCATCGATGGAGATGAAATCGGCGCGCGGATATTTGGTCACAAAATTATAGCCCTTGTTGCCCGCGTTGGTCTGCACATTCAGGGCGAGAAACTTTGCCTTTTCGCAGATGGTATGGATGGCGCGTTCACCAAGCATGCCATGCCCGAAATCTGCGACCAGCACAAGGTCGAATTGAGGCAGGAGCTTCTCAAGAGCATCAATCAACTCGTCCTCTTCCTCCCCCCACACGTCCTCATTGCGCATTTCGTAAACTTCGAAAAGCTTGGCAACATGATATTCTTCAAGGAACCTGCGCTTGACCACGGTTGGAACACCGGGCTTATAAATAAATGTATGCCCCACTCCACCGAGAAGATTCTCGCAGATAAATCCATCCTGCGGAGCCTCCTGCCCGAGCATGGTCAGCATGTGGGTCTCATGGTCTAGACCGGATACGTGATTGGCGATAGCCATAATGCCACCGGCGTATTTTTCGGTATAGAGATGGCGGGCAGCGAGAACAGGGAATTTTCCGCTCTTGCCCATGGTCTGACAGAACTGGTATTCGTCGATAATGGCATCGCCGATAACTAGGGCCTTTACCGAGCCCATGCCGTCGAGATACCCAAAAAGTTCTTTTGTCCCCCACTTCTTCCCGAAATCGCAAAGGTAGGAACGGGTCTTGCTGTCGTAAAGGTCTCGCTGACTTCTGACAACCCCGATATGCTCAGCAGCCGTAGCCTCGATTTTGCACAACTTCGCGCCGACATCGGAGATAGCGGCCTGCTCATCCTCGGAAAGTTGCGATCCGTCGCCGACAAGGCCAAAGTCACCGTAAAAGACAGGCCTGAGTTTACGAATCAGCTCAGCGCTGTTACTGCCATGGCTTATAACCACGAAATCGACAACAGGCAGAGTTTCAAGAAGTCCAGCCCGATCCGACGCGGGAATGGAGCAGGATTCAAGATTGTCCGAAACAGAAACGACCAGAACGTCGCAGTCGTCTTTTACCGATTGAAGAGCCTTCAGCGTGTAGGCATGAACATACTCAAAACAACCGGCGCAAAGGGCGACGCGCGCGCCTTCGCGTAAGCTTCCGAGCATTTTATCAATCGTCAGAATAGCCATAAGCCCTCGGGTTGATGCCAAATGAATATCACGAACACACTAAAAAAGTATATGGAATCGCATAGGGGTGGGCAAGCGCGATCTGGTCGAATAAAAAAAAGGCTTGTGGATATATGAACCCCCAAATTCGTAAATTTATCTTGAAGCAGCCCGGCGCATTTAAATAATCGTAAAAGAACCTACAATAAGCGCAAAAAGGCACCATAAACGCCAGCGTCATCTATTCGCGGAGGCCATCAAAGTGTCGGCAGATCAAACAGAGACGCCCGTCATTTCCAAAAGCCGGGAGAGACTTTATTTTATCCTCGCAGCTGTGATACTTATGCTATCGTGGGGTGGACAGGCCCTTTATACAGCAGCATACCGCCCCATGCCCCCGGAGCTTGACGACGCCTACGCATACATATGCAAAAGCATGGCGCTTTCCGAGGATCCGAATCTCAAAAGCACGGCCATGACCGACCTTATGAGCCAGCTAGAAGACCTCCCGCCGCAAGAACGCGAAGAATACGTTCTATATAAAAGCATGATTGTAACAAACTATCACTGGGGCTACAGCTATCTGCTTATTGCATTGCGTAAATGCGGCATGTCGTGGGAATCCGGATACCAGTTGCTTTTCATCTTCGACGTCTTCATCGATGCGGCAACGGTAATCTTCGTGGCCTTCGTATTTTTCGGCACCCGCTTCGGAAGCGCGTTCCTGCTATTATGCTCAATACTGACCAACCAGATGGGGGTTACTCAGGGGTTTCACTACGGCGTATGCACCCATCTCGCATTTGCCTTAACCATGATCGCTTGCTGTCTTGTGGGGCAACGCAGGAGTTTTACACCGTTAACCAGCTCAGCTATTATCTTCCTTACCCTGGCAGCGGTCTCATTCCATCCGATTGGACGAATTGGTACTGCAATCACCCTGTTTTTCTTTTTCCTCCGACACGGCACAGTGGGAATCAAACACAACAAACTCCTCGTGGCCGGACTTGCATTCGGCACGATTGTCATGTTCATAGCGCCAAAATTCATCGACAGCCCCCACCTTAAAATCATCACCATACAAGACGGCGCGGGCACACCCCCATCATTTTCGGAGAAGATCAAAAACAGCGTCATAAGCTATGGAGACGCGCTTTTCTTCTGGACTGGTGCAAATGATCAGGTACTGGGCATTCTCAAAAGGCACCGTGTACCGGCACTGATGCTATTTTTCCTGATTTCCACCATTGGCCTGTTGGCATTGCAGAAAAGCAACGACCGGATAGTATTATTAATAATAGCTTTCATCCCACCTTTGCTTGCCGACAGCATATTATACAACCCATTCTCTCACGGAGGGATATTCGTCCGGGTTTTCCAATGGTTCGGGATAATTCTGGCCGGATGCTGGCTCTACGGAATATTCACCTCACTGAAATCAGCACGTCTTATATGGAACAAAAGACAGGCAATCGCCAATGATCTTGACCACGGGATATACGCAAAGGTTATGGTCCTATGCCCCATTGCACTCTCGCTTTTCGCCGCATTTATCAGCGCCCTCCTCTTCATCGGCTTTCAGGTGGAACGCAATATCAACGAACGCGGCACCATGCTTCGGCGGCAGCGTTATGAACTGCTACCGGAATACCGCGAGCGTGTCATAAACGGACTCAAGGAGGGCGAGTCGGTAATTCTCGACCAGCAGATCCCGCTGGAATACTATATCTCCACCCCGGCCGCACTGAAGACCAACATCAGGTTCCTTGAAATAATCAGGCGCATGACGAATCCGGAAAAATGGCTCGATCCGGCGAAGAACAGGACGCGATTCATACTCGCACTGGCCGAACGCCCCAACCTGTGGATGAACGGCATGAGAATCGAGCCAGGCCGTACTGCGACCATAGTTAGCAAAGACCGCGATCTGCGTAATTACAAAATCAGACTATACGGATTGTCCGAAGGCGACACGGCAATCATTGGCAATGACAAACAGATAATTGGCAAACAAGCAACCACATTTTCCCTTGTGGAAAAAGCAGACAGTCCCCTGACCTCTTTGCAGATATCTGCTCCAACGACTTCCGGCCCGGTTATTCTCGCCGGGATAAT
Source organism: Planctomycetota bacterium (assembly GCA_016936955.1). Lineage (GTDB taxonomy): Bacteria > Planctomycetota > SZUA-567 > SZUA-567 > SZUA-567 > JAFGWW01. The sequence continues at coordinate 7,375 of JAFGWW010000121.1, forward strand.
AAGTAATGAAACAGATGAGGGACTTCACTGGGCGTGGAACGAGGGATTGATCATACGCTCGCATGACCGCGAAAAGCGCGAGGAGGTAACCTATCCCCTATCGACCCGGCAGTACGAAAAACAGCTCAACATTCAGAAAGTCAAGATACTGGGAGATGAAGGATCGATGCTTCTGCTTGAGATCCCCGAAGAATACCGCAAATAAAAGCAGGGCGATGCTCCCGGCTTCGCCCTGCTTAACCAATAGACAAAACTCGCTTCTTTATTCGGCGCCAAACTTCCATTCACCGGCAACCTCCGCAAGCGAATAACGAACGCCGCTTGCATGGTTGATAAC
>JAFGWW010000122.1 GCA_016936955.1 Planctomycetota bacterium
GTTCCGCAGGCGCTTCGACCCTCGCGGAGTCCTCCACTGCTGGGCCACCGACAAAGACGATCCGACCGAGCAGCCGCGCTGGGGCCGCGTTGGCAAGCAGAGAATTGAGGATACCGGCCCCCTGACGATGAAGCGCATGGAGACGATCGACGACGAGACGACCGCGGCGTGCAAGGACTTCATCACGCGGCAGCATCAGGCCAACAAGCCGTTCTTCGTCTGGATGAACACCACGCACATGCACGCCATCACCCATACCAAGCCGAAGAGCGTTGGCCAGGCGGGCCGGTGGCAGTCCCGGTATCACGACACGATGGTCGACCACGACAAGACCGTCGGCGAGCTGCTCGACCTCCTCGACGAACTCGGCATCGCGGACAACACCGTAGTCTGCCTTACCAGCGACAACGGTGCGCGCGGAAGCGACGTGGACGGCGAGGTCTGGAACCACAAAAGCTGCGGTGACCTGCGGGGCTACAAGGGCGAGATCTGGGAAGGCGGCCACCGCGTACCCCTTATCGTCCGCTGGCCGGAAAGGGTGAAGGCAGGATGCGTATGCGACGACACCGTCGGCATCTTCGACACGATCGCCACCTTCGCCGAGATCACCGACAACAAACCGGAAGGCTACCAGCTTGAAGATGCCATCAGCTACCTTCCTTCACTCGAAGGAAAACCCGGAATGCGCAACCGGATGGTGCACCACTCCGGCAACGGGGTTTTCGGGCTTCGTGACGGCGAGATGAAATACATCACCTTGCTTGGCAACGGCGCAGGACACAGCGCCACCTTCGGCAACGGCTCCTTCTGCGAAGGCGGCCCGGAAGGACAGGTATATAACATGGATAAAGATAAGGGCGAGACGACAAACCTCTGGCTCGAGAGCAAGGAGCAGGTAGAGAATTACGAAAAGCTGCTCGGCGAGTTCAGGCAACTCACCCCCCGCGAGATACAGCAGAAACTGATTGTGGGCAAGAGCTGAACGGCAACCGCTGACGCGCAATTATAGCAGAATTATAACGCCTGCCTGTCGCAACCGACGGGCAGGCCTTTTTCATGAACATGCTTTTCATTCACAACCACAACGCAAAAATGTGAAGCCTTATTGCGGCAGGTTGGCGCTGCCCCATCCGTTCGGCTTGTCGCCCATGGTGAGTTCGAGCGTACCCCCCGCGAGGAATTCGTCCATACTTATCCAGGCGCGGTCGAGGGAACGGCCGTTCAGCTTCGCTTCAAGCACATAGATATTTTCTTCGCTGAGGTTCACCGTCTCGATGCGGAAGGTCTTCTCGCCAACGCTGATTGACGACGCGCGAACCAGCGGGCTTCCGATCAGCATCAACGGCTGGGCTGCGGCGGGGAAGATGCCGAGTGCGTTCCACACGTAGCACGAGGTCAGGCCTCCCGAATCGACATTACCCGGCGCCCCGCCCTTGCCGGTGGTGAACATGTATTTCATTCCAGCCTTGACCACCTCGGCCGTCCTGTCCTGACGCCCGGCGTAAACGTAGGCGTAAGGCGTTTCCATATCCGGTTCGTTGTTGAAACCTTCAAAACGGTTGAGGGCGAAGAGGCCGTCCATCGCCTCCTTGTCGGACGGGTTTACAATCTGTTTTACCGGGGGCTGGCCGTAACCGAAAAAGCGGTCGAGGTCGGCCACAAAATCCGCGCTGCTCCCGTAGAGGGCGATGCGCGATTTCATGTCGTGAAGAAGGCGGAAAGAGTAATTCCACAAACCGCCCTCGTAATATACCGACTCGATAAGGCGGCCGGTTTCCGGATCGTAAACGTTTTTCCAGTTGTTGCTGGCTTCATGATATTTCTTCGCAATCTCCGAATGCCCGAGATGATCGGCGATTACCGCCGTGCAGTGACAGGCCACCGCAAGGTCGAGCGTGTGCGTTACGGGAAGAACCATTCCCTCCTCGAAAAAGGGCCGGTTCTCCTCCGCCTCGAGATCATTACGCATCATCTCAAGAATATCGCCCCACGGAAGATCATAGCCGCGATTGAACGCGTCCAGCAGGGTGCAGTGCAGAAGGCCCCGCGCCTGCTCGTCGAAATTGGGGTCGTGCTCCTTGCGGAGCTGGATGCAATTCAGGAAGCGGCCGGCTTTTTTCGCGTGGGCAAGGAGCGACTCAACCATGGGCTTGCCCGTTTCAGGATAGACGCTCAGGATCAGCGGGAAAACCGTCTTGTACTGGTCCCACATGGTTGCCACGTCCGCAAAATATGGGCCTTCGCCGCCGTCAGGATCTTCGCCGGTGCAATCAATCGGCTTGATCAGGCTGTGATAAAGGGCGGAGTAAAATATTTCCGCTACCTCATCGTCGTCGGTATCGATGCTTATGCGCCCCACCATCGAACTCCATGCGGCGGCCGCATTTTCTTTCTGTTTATCAAAACCGGTTTTCTCTGCGGCGTCGCCATGACTGCAGGCTTTCTCTTCGCCTTGTAATGAGAATGATATCCGGGCTTCGATCTTGTCAGACGCGGACGGAACCATTACGCCGAACATGTTTTTGCATTCGGAATCAACCTCAAGTTCATCACCTTCAAGCAGATCCTGGCCCTTAAAAAAGCGCGGCTCGCCACCACCGGCAAACCTTATCTCGATGTAGAAAGGAATGCCAAGTATGGTGAGGAAACCCACGACTTTGCCTTCGGGAGTAATCCTGAACCCAGCCGCTTCGGGGCGGGTTTTGCAGTTCCCGTCGAAAAGGCCACCGCAGGAAAAATCTATCACCAGCCCGTTGCCGTCCGCTTCCGGGAAAGAATAACGGTGGTGCGCCGTACGGGGAGCAACCGTCAGCTCCGCATCAATATCCGCATCGCCTATCCGGCAGCGGTAATAGCCCGGCGTCGCCTCTTCGTCGAGCA
>JAFGWW010000123.1 GCA_016936955.1 Planctomycetota bacterium
GGGGCAGATGGTTCCGCCCCCAAGCTTGATCCCCGTGCCGGGCTTGTACGGATGCTGGCACCAATCGCAGCGCGGCAGTTTCTCGCAATCTTCGCAGAAGCGTGATCCGTCAGCAAAATTCTTGTACGAACCGGTTATGTATTTATGGCAAAGCGTACACGTGGGGAGCAGCCTGGCGCACCTCGCACATACCTCCTGCCCCGCCTTGATGGGTATCTTGCATTTTTTGCAGCGCGGTGCGTTCTTGACGCAATCGCCGCAGAAGTAAATGGTTTCGCCGTCGCGCTCAACCTTGCTGTAACTTCCGGTTATCTTTTGCCCGCAAAGGGAACAGGAGGGCGCGCTCTGCTTCGCCCTTTCCATGCAGCTTTTGCAGAGATAAAAAGTCTTGTCGCCCTTCTTGATAACCACATAGCTTCCGTTGATAACCTGTTTGCAATGGTCGCACACCTTGGCATTCTCAGCCGAGGCGGCATAACCGGCAAGAGCGGTCAGAATCAAGATCAGTATGACAGGGCGCAATCTGGCCATCGCAAAAATCCTGCAAACATTTTTCCACAGAAGCAATCAGTCGCTGATGCGGCGCTTGATGTCAGGCATCGAGTCGGGCTTGTTGGCGTCCCAGAATTTACTCTCGCCATCAAGAGCCGTCACGTTCTCGTAAACCCCCTTGTCGCGCCTCACCAGTTTGGCAAATCCCTTGTCGCGCAGATCACTGTCGCTGGTGGGGGTGCGGATATAGCCGCCAGTAATCAGGCGTTCAACCGCACCGCCGCAATGGGGGCAATTTTCAAGTTTTTCGTCCCGAATTGACTGTTCCACCGAAAAAGTTCCGCCGGAGGGGCATTTTTCGTTTTCACATTCGTACATATATGTCGGCATTAACAAACTCCCATCAATATCACAACCTGTTGTCACTCAAGGGCATAATACAGCAATTTATTATATTATACAATCACGGCAAAAGCAAACCGCCGCTTGACCCGGAAAGCGTTTATACATACTATTGCCTTCTTCGCTTTGAGTCTACCGTAATTTACCAAGGTGGAGCACCTTTTGAACGATACAGAAAAAGAACAAGACGGCCCGGCCGGAAATAGTTCCGTAGCCAGATCGACCTGGGGCGTCAGTGCCCTGACCATGTCCAGCCGCCTGCTCGGGCTGGTTCGAGACTACTGTCTGGTGGCGGTGTTCGGGGCGGCCGCGTGGGTTACCGACGCATTCGTTCTTGCTTTCACCATCCCCAACCTCTTCCGCCGCCTCTTCGGCGAAGGGGCTCTGGCCGCCGCTTTTATCCCGGTTTTTGTAAAAGCCCACGAAACCGAGGGCAAGCCGGCCGCCTCGAAACTGGCAAGCACGGTGCTGACCCTGCTCCTCTTTGTCACCGGCGCTATCGCCGCTCTCGGCATCGCGGCCTGTCTCGGCGGCGGAGCCGTATTCGCCACGAGCGAGAAGATCATCCTCTCCCTCAAACTCGGCGCGGTAATGCTGCCCTTTCTCTGCCTGATCTGCTGTTCCGCCCTTCTCTCGGGAATTCTGCAGAGCCTGAGAATTTTCGCCATTCCCGCCATGATGTCTATCGTCCTCAACCTCTGCTTCCTGGCGAGCTTTGCTTACATTCACTACAACAGCGCTGGCGGCGACGAGGCGCAGACCATATTCTACGTGGCCTACGCGGTGGTGGTGGCGGGACTGATTCAGGTCATGCTCCAGATCCCGGTCATCGCCATGCAGGGAATCACCCTCCGCCCCGACCTCGGTTTCGGCGACGCGCGCGTGTCGGAGGTTCTCAAAGCCATGGGCCCCACCGCCATCGGCCTCGGCGTGGTGCAGGTGAACGTCCTCATGGACAACCTCATCGCCTACTGGATAAGCCTTGGCACCGAACACGGCGAGGGCGCAAGCACCTATCTCTATCTCGGCAACCGCCTCATGCAGCTCCCCTTAGGCGTCTTCGGAATCGCCGTGGCGACCACAGTCTTCCCTTTCCTCTCCAGCCACGCGGCGAAGAACGAATACAAGCAGATGGTGGAGCGCATCGCCAAATCAATACGCATGCTGCTCTTCATAATTCTTCCCGCCAGCGCCGGGCTCATCGCTACCTCGATCCCGTTGGTGCAGATGATTTTCCAGAAGCCGGACATGGCTTTCAGCGACCTCGCGGTTTACCGCACGGCCGCAGTCCTTGCCTGCTACGCAATCGGCCTTGCATTCTTCAGCATCCAGCACCTGCTGACCCGCACCTTCTACGCCCGCGGGGAATACTCAACACCGGTCAAGATCGCCATGGGGATGGTGGGGGTAAACCTCGCGCTCAACCTCATCCTCATGAACGCCCCCGACCTTTACCGCAGGTGGATGGGCGAAGCTTTTTACAGCCGCTGGCTCCTCACCCCCGATGCTTTCCCCATGAAGGAATGTCTGGGCGAAGCCGGCCTGGCCCTCGCCACCACCATAACCGCCGTGCTCAATGTAATGATCCTCTGGCATATCCTGAAAAAGAGAATGTCCGAAAAGGTCGGCGCAGAACTGTGGGAAGACAAGATCGGCAGCCTCGTCTGGTCCGGCGGGCGGATTCTTCTCGCCTCCGGCGCCATGGGGATTTTCGTCTCCCTCACGGTCAACTCAATCCCCTACGAACCCGAACTGGCCGCGAGGCTCGAGCGCGGATTTGTCCCGATCATCCTCGGCATGATCGGATATTATGTCGCATGCCTTATCATCCCGGTTCCCGAGTTGCAGGAGTTTCTCTCTTTCCGTAAAAAGAAGAAAAAGCCGGCCGAAGACAAAGACCTATAAAAAGACGGAACCTACATGAAAATCCCGGAAGAATCGACAATCCTGATATCCTGCGGACGCGGGCTCGTGCCATATCTCAAAAGCGAGATAGAAACCCTCGGCTACGAAACCACCACCGAGAGGATGACCGACGTGGAGATCGTGGGCACCATGTGGGACGCCATGCTCCTGAACATCCACCTGCGCACGGCTTACTGCGTATTTTTCAAGCTCACCGGGTTCGAGTGCGCAACGCCCGACCAGCTTTACGCTAACGTCAAAAGCATCCCGTGGGAAGACCTGATCGCGCCGAGCCAGTACGTAAGCGTCTCCTCCCGGGTCGACACCCCAAGTATCGACAACACCATGTTCGCCAGCCTCAAAGTCAAGGACGCTATAGTGGACCGGATAAAATCGGTTACGGGCAAACGCCCCGACTCCGGCCCCGACCGCCACCGCGTCGTCGTCCAGCTTTACTGGAAAAACAACGAGGCGATAATCTACATGAACACCTCGGGCGTTAAAATCTCCGACCGCGGCTACCGCAAACTGCCCCATTCCGCGCCCCTGCGCGAAAGCCGCGCCGCCGCAGTAATCCAGGCCACGGGCTATGACGGCTCCTGCCCTCTGGTGAATCCAATGTGCGGTTCGGGAACGCTGGCAATCGAAGCCGCCCTTATCGCCATGAA
>JAFGWW010000124.1 GCA_016936955.1 Planctomycetota bacterium
GATTTTCATCCATATTTTCTTCGAGCTTGATGATATGATGTCCCTCTACACCTCATTCATCATGTGGGCCGGCATGTCGGCGATCTGGTGGCGCAGCTGGCTCATGACCCGCAAGGAAAAGAGACAGAAAGAGATTCGGCGCGCCCTTCCGTTTACCCTCGACCTTCTTACCCTCAGCATGGAAGCCGGTCTTGATTTCACAACCGCCCTGACCAAGATCGTCCGCAAGATCAGCAACACCGCCCTTGGGCGCGAATTTTCCCTGATGCTTCATGAGATCCAGCTCGGTAAAGCCAGAAGCCAGGCCCTCCGCGATATGGCGGGCCGTGCAGATATTCCGGAAGTAAGAACCGTCGTTGCCTCGCTGATTCAGGCTGACGAATTGGGTGCCCCGCTCGGGCCGGTTTTGAGAATTCAGTCTTCACAGCAGCGCGAAAAACGAAGCCAGCGTGCGGAAGAGCAGGCGATGAAAGCACCGGTAAAGATGCTCTTCCCGCTAACCGTTTTCATCTTCCCCACGACCCTGATCATGCTTTTTGTCCCGATCATGCTCAAGGCGATGAAAGGATAGCATACGCATACTGCCGAGCTTGTTGACATCGATAGCGGACGCGTGCTTTGCGAAAAAGTCATGGTATGCGATAGTGCGTGGGAAAGCACGGTCGGACTACTGGGCCGTGAAGGACTGGAAGACGGCACGGGAATGCTTATCAGTAATTGCCGGATGATTCATATGTTTTTCATGAGGTTCCCAATAGACGTGGTATTTGTCGATTCGGGGTTTGAGGTTGTGAAGATAGTACGGAATTTGAAACCGTGGCGTGTCGCCTTCTGCCCGGTTGCATCTTCCGTTATAGAACTGAAAGCCGGTTCTGTTGACATGACGGGACTGGAAACGGGAATGAAGCTGGAGTTGCGGGATTGATTTTTTAATACTGCGATTGCGTATATAAAAAGTGAAGGGTTATTTATGAGTGCCAACGTACCTTACCTTGAATTGGACAACGGTTCCATGAAAGGCACCCAGTTCAGGCTTATGGGCGAGATGATAAGCATAGGCCGAACGCCTGATTGCGACATCGTGCTTGAAGAGGCAAAAGGCGTCTCGCGCAAGCATGCGCAGATCTCGATTATCGACGGCCGCATACGCGTTCGTGACCTCGAAAGCCAGAACGGTACCATCGTGGACGGAAAGAAGATCAAGGACGCGGTTATCTCTAATGGCTGCAAGCTAAAAATAGGCGATGCGGTTCTGACGCTGGTTGTTCCCGGCTCTGCGCCCGTTCCTGCGGGGCAGGGGGGGAATGACCTGCGCCGCGCCTCATCACGCAGGGTTGCCAAGCAGCCCGGTTCTGTGCCTGCCGCAGCTTCCGAGCAGTCGATTGAGCCATACCTGCAACCGGCGGAACTCTCCATCGCAAATGCCACAATTGAAGAGAGCGAAAAGTCGGCGCGTTTCTTGCTAAAGATTCTCCTCTTGGTTGCAATTCTCGGAGGCGGACTTTATTTCGTAACCGTTCTACTTGCGGTTCCTCCCGTCCAGCGCGGACAGCAGGAGATAATGGAGAAAGGTGAGGAGCGGGTTGTGATGATACGCACCCCCTTCCACTCTGCCGAGGTGCGCGGATCGTCCGATACGGGCGCGATAATCGCGAAAGTCATGCCATACGGCGATGATCCGGTTCGGCATTTGTTGAAGGGCGAGATTGAGCAGACAAACACGGATAACAGCCAGCGCGGGTATCCGGTTCTTCATTTCCTTGTAGTGAATGCGGAAGCTCGTGGCAATGGCCAGATCGTGCTGCTAGATAGGGGCGGCAAGCCTATCCGCTCAATCGAACTCATCGTCCGCGGCCTCAGCATTAAAGACCGTTGGATTGACGAATACGACCCGAACACGGCCTACGACGAAGCAAAGAGGCTTATGCAGGATGGCATAAGGCTGCGCAAGGACGGGAAACTCTATGAAGCTCTGACGCAACTTGAAAAGGCCGACCTCCTCGCGAAAACCAGAGCTAAAAGTTCAAGTGATTTTAACGAGATTTCAAACTATATGCGTGACATACGCATGGATCTCAGAAAGAGGCTTGCGGAAAAATTCAAGGAGGCAATGAGCGACGCCTTCCCGCCCCGCGATGCACCGACCGGTAACCATTTCCGTTCGGCTTATATTACTTTGGACGACGCCAAGCAGCTTGTTCCGGACCGGGCCAGCCTTGAGTGGCAGATACTCGATTACTGGCAGGCTGAATTGAGAAGGCTTTCACGCTAAATTTACGGGAAGATTGCCATGAAACTAGTTTATACAATACAGGGTGTGCAGAAAGAGTTTGAGCTCAATAACGGCTCTTTCATAGCTGGCCGCAACGACACATGCGATATCGTAGTGAAAGATGCGTCCGTATCTAGCCAGCATCTCAGGCTTGATGTATCGGGAGACAAGATCAGCTTCCGCGATCTTCTCAGCCGTAACGGAACGTTTCTCAATGGAGCCAAGGTTCGTGACGGCTCCTTAGGAGCTAATGATGTGATACGCCTTGGAAAACTCGAAGTACGTTGCGTCGGACAGAACGCCGCAACTGCCGCCGCTTCCCCCGCACCAGTTATGCATTCCGAAACTCCTGCCGAAGGAATCGAAGTAGCGGCTCCAGATGATGCCTATCAGGTCGGTCCGGAGGAAACCCCGCCCGGAGGTTCTTTCGTCCCGGCGGTAGTACAGCCGGAGCAGGAGAGCTTCAACGCGGTTCAGGTTGTTAAGCCGGGTGAAGGTGAAAGCTACCCCTTGGCCGTTTCCGAATCTGCCCAGGAAGGGCCAACTGGGAAACAGAAAATCCTGTGGGCTGCTATTGCCGCAATCTTTGTCATTGCCCTCGGAATTATCCTGATGCCCCCTAGTGAACCAACAAAAAACGGAGGCAAAACCGAGAAACTCGACTATTGGGGGACAATACGGGAAGGCGAAAAGGCATACCGCAGCGGCGATTTTAAAAATGCTGCCAAGGTCTGGGGTGAAATAGATCCAAAGTGGAAAAAGAAGTACAATTCAGAAATCCACGCCGGCAGCCAGCTCGCTCTCTGCGCACAAGCGCTGGAGCAGGGAACTTCCGGTGACTTTGAAAATATCAAGTGGGCCGACCTCTCCAATCGACTGAAAGACCTTGCCGCCTATGGCGACTGGCCCAACGACCGGCAGGAATTTGCTTTCGAGGTCGCAAAGCGAATGGAGTTCGAGATCAAGCCCAAAGAGATTTACGACGAGGCTGAAAATCTCTTCCGCGACAAACAGTATGAAGAAGCGAAAGCAAAATATGTTGAGATACCGCCGGATAGCGTTTATCATCAGGTGGTCAAGGAACGTGTGGACGAGTGCGACACGCAGGTGCTTAATGTCCTTAAAACAGAGGCCATTACTGCCGGCAAACTCATGAAGTGGTCTGAAGCGGTAGAGAAAGCCCAGGCAGCACTCGCCATAAAGAGCGATGCCGAGCTGCTTGCAAATATCCCGATATGGGAAAAGAATAAGGCACAGGGTGCGCTGGTCAGGCAGTTCAAAACGGCGATAGAAAAAGAGGAATGGACCAGGGCTCAGTCCATTCTGCCACAGATCGATAAGGAAAGCCCGCTATCTATCGGCCTGACGCCATTCATAAACGAACTCAATGGCGGGCTCTATGACGCCAAAGTTCAGAGCGCTTACTCCACATGGAGCCTTGAAGAACTGAATAACCTGAAAAAGGATAATTACGCAACCCGAGCCAAACCGGCTGACCTTTTCAGGAAGATGAAATCGCTCCTGAACGAGAAAGATGCGGCTGACAAATCGCTGGAGGACGGCGATCCTTTCACCGTGCTTGAGCGCTGGAAGGAAATGCGCCGCATAGAGCCCCTCGAGGCTCACCCCATGAATGCGTACGCCCGCCGGAAGATGGAGGGGCTTACGCTTGAAGATATTGGTAAAAAGCTTATCGAGACCGCATTGAAGAATTTTGACAAAGGCGATTACAGAAAAGGGCGTCTGGCCTTGAAAACTGCGGAAGATAAGTGTAATCTAGATGTTACGAAAGAGCTCAAGCTTTTTCAGGATAAAGGTTGGGGGCTATACAATCAGGCTCTGAATCTTTTGCCGCAGCACCGGCCGCTTGAGGCGAAAATCAAGATGAACGAAGCCCGGGACTGTTACCTGCCCGGAGAGAAAAGGTATACAACCATTGACAACAGATACCGCAAGGAATTCGGTGAATGAATAATCATGCCGCAGAAACTTCGGCGGGTGATATGGATAATTACGGCAGCGAATCGGCTTTCGTAAATGAAGACCTGTCCGGGCGCGAGATCGCCGGTTGCCAGATTCTGCACAAGCTGGGGCAGGGCGCCATGGGCGCCGTGTACTACGCCGAGCAGGTGAGTCTGCGCCGCAAGGTTGCCTTCAAGGTCCTCGATCCCAAGTTCAGCCGGGATATCACCTATATCGAACGTTTCGAGCGCGAGGCACAAGCCGCCGCGCGCCTTGCGCATTTCAATATCGTACAGGTCTTCGATTACGGACGCTCCGGCGAGATTTATTATATCGTCAACGAATATGTTGACGGTGGTGACGTGCAAGACCTGATAGACGCAGAGGGCGTGGTCGACCCGATACAGGCTCTCGATATCACCATACAATCATGCAACGGCCTTGTGATTGCCCAATCGCAGAACGTTATTCACCGTGACATCAAGCCGGAAAACCTGATGCTGACCAAAGACGGCGTGGTCAAGATAGCCGACTTCGGGCTAGCCAAGGTTGTCACGGATGATGCGGCGGTAACCCAGTCAGGCATGATTGTCGGCACCCCGTTTTACATGAGCCCGGAGCAAGCCAAAGGCCTGACTCTTGACACCCGCAGCGACATCTACAGCTTGGGCGTAACCCTTTTCCATATGGTCACCGGACAGATACCTTTCGACGCGGACAGCGTCATCGGTGTTCTTCTCAAGCAGATCTCAGCCGAACGCCCAGACCCCGTGGGCATCAACCCGTCCCTTCCGGCGTCAGTCGGAAAGACGATCATGCAGATGATGGCGCGCGAGCCGGAAAACAGGTTTTCCTCCGCAACAGAACTTGTGCGCATTCTGGAGAAGCACAAACAGGAACTCAAGCACGGGGCCGAATCGGTTCAGATCGAAGTCCCAAGCAAGCCAGTCGACAGGAGCGAGCGTTACAAGCTTCTGCGCAAAAGCCGCATAATCCGCCTCGGCAAACGTCAGGTGCCCCCGGCCGCGGCCGACCAGATGATGGCGCTCCTCAAGGGAGACGCTGGAGTATTTATAGAAACCGACATGCCCCTTGATGAGAACGACATTGTTGAAGTCCGCTTTACCGCTCCCGGCAGAGATGAAGTTTTCCGTGGAATAGGCGTGGTTCGTTGGGTAGGCGACAACGGCCCATCGGCCGGCATGGGCGTAACATTCCTCAAGGTCAGCACGGTTCCCCGCGGGACGGTATCTACGCGCACCTCGGTAAAGAGCGTTCATCCTTCAGCAACCGAAGAGGCGGCTCCGGCAAGTTCGAGAAAGGTCAGTCCTGCTGAAGCAATCCGCGTTCTTACCAAAACCCCGCTTCACTGCCGCCTGCTCCGTTATTATTACGCAAACTCCGGCCAGACCGTCGACGTAAACAAGATCGCCAACGCTCTAGGTGTTGGTACGCGCATGCTTGGCGGAACCCTCGCAATATACGAGCAACTCGGCCTTATCAAACGCCATCATACCGGCACGGTAGATCTCAAATGGCCGGATGATAAAGGCCTGCAGCGAGAGATTGTTTCCTGGGTCAGCAAATACGGCCTTCTCTAGCTTCCAGCTCCCCTCATTTCCTTCCCGAAAACTTTATCAAAAAGATTTCGATTCACTCCATTGACGTAATGGCTTATCTGATAGCGCGTTACATGCGAGGCAATCAACTCAAACCGGAAAGCTCGTTTATTTGTCTCCCCCCATGTTGAATCGCCATATTCGGATTCATATACTTGTTTTTATTACCCGCGCATTAGGCATGTTTTTAAAGGGAACTCAATGATCGGCAAGACTCCTGTTGAACACTCAGCACGCAGAAAAGCCAGGCTTGTAGGCTATGGTCTTGACAGCAACGGTGGACACATAAGGATCACCATCAGCGACGATTTTCGTCTTGAAGGCGGGTCGGAAGAAGTCCATCAGGAGATGCAGGAGAAGGCCGCTTTGATTTCGGATGAACTGAGGCGGAAAGGCATCTCGCTTTCCAGCATGACCAGAGAAGAGTTTGAGGAAGTGAATCAGATGCTTGCGACTATCTTCTAGGTGGGCACCTTAATAAAATAAAAAGCCTCGCTGCGAGCGGGGCTTTTTTTATTGTCTTATAGAGTAATGATTCAACTGCAAAGCCTGACTTCTACGTAATTCGATATCCCAGAAGATACGAGCGGGCGGTGATGGTTTACCGAGGCTTTGACATTAAGGGCAATGTCGCATTTACTGGTAATTTCATAGCCAACGAAGATAAGCGAAATTATTGAACTGGAGAGCATAGGGCATTTTGTAAAGTCGAGGGTAATCTCTTTCGCGCCACTATCGATCACCTTGTTGATTGCCAAAGTAAAACCAGACATATGTTCATGATCGCATAGGTCAATACGGCCAACAACATATACTGTATTGGCATCGATATTGAAGATATCCTGGCATTGGTCTAACATGATTTAAGCCCCAGCGTAATAATTATGCGGAAAATGCATTACCCAATGGCTATAGGTTAACTGAATTTGTGTTAAAATCAACGCTAAATTAAAAAAAAGGCGACCCTTTTACGGGTCGCCTCTGTATCAGATTTTGCTCGTTTATCTGGCGTATTCGGTAATTCTGGTTTCGCGGATCAAGGTAACCTTGACTTCACCGGGATAGGTGAGTTCGTCCTCAATCTGCTTGGCAATCTGGCGGCAGACCTTTGCTGACTGGTCATCGTTCATCTTGTCGGCATTGGCAATAACGCGTAGCTCACGACCAGCCTGAATTGCAAAGGCTTTGGAGATGTACTCGTAGCTGGTTGCAATCGTCTCCAGCCTTTCAAGACGCTTGACGTATTTCTCCAACGTCTCGCGGCGCGCGCCGGGGCGGCCAGCGCTGATCGCGTCGGCAGCCTGAACGATAACGGTATAGATCGATGAGGGCTCGGAAGTAGAGTGGTGGTCCATGATCGACTTGATGACGTGTTCGTCCTCACCGCAAAGTTTTGCAACCTCACCGCCGAGTTCGGGGTGGGTTCCTTCCTGCTCGTGGTCGACAGCTTTGCCGATATCGTGGAGAAGACCACACCTGCGGGCAAGCTGGCTGTCGAGGCCAAGCTGTTCGGCAAGCATACCGGAGAGGAACGCGACCTCGCGCGAGTGATCGAGCTGGTTCTGACCGTAACTGGTACGGTATTTCAGGCGGCCGATAAGCATGATCTCGCGGGGTTTGAGGTTGCGGACATCCACTTCCATCGCCACCTCTTTACCTGTCTCTTCGACGACCTTCTCCATATCCTCGCGGGTTTTGATAACAACCTCTTCGATACGGGCGGGGTGGATACGGCCATCAGCAACCAGCTTCGCCATACTGCGTACGGCAATCTCGCGCCGGATGGGGTCGAAGCCGGAAAGCACGACCACACCGGGCGTATCGTCGACGATAACGTCGATACCGGTGGCGTTTTCGAAGGCCCGGATGTTACGGCCTTCGCGACCGATGATGCGTCCCTTCATGTCATCGCTCGGAAGTTCGACAGTGCTGACAACATGCTCGGTGGTGTAATCAACGGCAAGCCTGTCGATAGCGTTGGCCACGATATTCTGGGCTTCTTCCTCCGCACGCTCCTTGGCACGGTTGACGGAGCGCTGCACCAGGACCTCGATCTCGTGGGCCATCTCGTTTTCAGTGCGCCTGATAACCTCGGCTTTTGCATCTTCCTGTGACATGTTGGCGACTTCGTGAAGCTTCGCCTTCTGGTCATCAATCAACGACTCAAGCTGACCTTCGCGGTCATCGAGCTCCTGAACGCGCTTTTCAATCTTTTCTTCCATTCCGCGTATCTGCTGCTCTTTGGCGTCGAGGAGTTCAACCTTGCGGTCAAGGTTATCCTCTCTCTTGCTGAGGCGCTTTTCGATCTGTTTGAGTTCGGTGCGCTCTTTGCGGAATTCAGATTCCTGCTCTTCGCGCTGGGAAAGAAGGTCTGCCTTTGATTTGACAGTAGCCTCCTGGCGAAGTTTTTCAGCCTCCCTTTTGGCATCAGAAATAATGTTCTTCGCCATGTTGTCGGCAGAATCGAGCAGCCTTTTGCCTATATACTGGCGGATTACATATCCGATTCCAATACCGGCGATCAAAGCTACAAGTGAAGCGATAATAAGGTGTA
The DNA here is from genome assembly GCA_016936955.1 of Planctomycetota bacterium. Taxonomy (GTDB): domain Bacteria; phylum Planctomycetota; class SZUA-567; order SZUA-567; family SZUA-567; genus JAFGWW01. The sequence goes on from JAFGWW010000124.1 coordinate 8,408, forward strand.
AAATAGTCATGGTTTAGTCCTTGCCAGCTATATTATCAGCCTTCTCCGGCAATACACAAATCCGGAAAAGAGTTAAATTCTATCGCTGGTAAGGGAGGGGAGTGCGAAAACGCGGAACCTGTTGTTATGCAGAGGTAGAGTTACGGCATGGGCGAGGCGCGAACCTTATGGGGGGATCGCACGAGAACTCGGAATTGCCCAATAATTTGCCAGGATAACCCATTGATCGAACTGTAATTAGTCTTGCGGTCGGCATTGGCGTCAATACCAAACGGCAGGCGGAATTATCAGCCATTTTTTCGTAAAGCTTCAGAACCATTTCCGAAACGATCGGCAAGAGCGCAGTCAGCAGTGCTATCAAGCTGTATACCGATTGAAACATCAAACTTGCAAGGCTCCGAAGTGAAAAAAGGCAAATAACCCCAAATTACCGCAAAACTATTAGTTTTCCTCTGGTTTACAACAGGCACCTTTCCCTCTGGCGCCAGCGTAGACTATTACTATAAACCTATATTATAATTATGGATATGGCTAGTCAAGAGAAAAGAGAAAGACTTTGTGCCTAAAAATCGTGTTAATCTGTCTTTTTCTGGACACGCACGTATTTATTCCGCACATCCAATTTCGAGATTTTTATCACGAATAGATGATTATAGGCGAAACCTGCCTTGACGGGGAAAAGGCAAGGCGATATACTCCATGCTTTTGCCGTTGGCCTCAAATTACGTAAAGGGCTTTGCAAGCCCCGGCTTATGCGTTCGGCATTGATTGAATCCAGAAGGAACCCTTATTCCTCTTATGCCAGATATCAGTGAAGTAAAATCCATTGTTGAAGCTTCGGTCAAGCGCCTTGGCGAATTGCGTGTCTCCCTCGACCTCGCGGGCAAATCCTCACGGGTCGCGGAGATCGACGAGCTGATGGGCGCTTCCGATTTCTGGAACGACAAGGATTCCGCGCAGGCTCTGGTGGAAGAACGTAATAATATAAAGAGTGTTATTGATCCGGTGGTAGAGGTTGAACAGTCTGCCAATGACAGCCTTGAGCTTCTTGATATGGCTGTCGAGATGGGAGACGACTCCGGCGTTGAAGCAGTTACCGAAGATATCCTCGCCCTGCCGGAAAAGATCGAACGCCTCGAGACCATGGCCCTTCTCTCCGGCCCCCATGATAACGAACCGTGTTTCTTTAGTATCCACACAGGGGCAGGGGGATCGGACGCCTGTGAATGGGCCGAGATGCTGATGCGGATGTATACCCGCTTCTTCGAGCGTCAGGGCTGGAAATTCGAGGAGATGTCTTTCAGTCCCGGCGACGAAGCGGGAATCAAGGGCGTCGAGCTTCGCGTAAGCGGACAATACGCTTACGGATATCTTAAAGGCGAGCTTGGTGTGCATCGCCTTGTGCGCATCTCTCCTTTCAGCGGGCGTCGCGAAACCAGCTTCGCCGCAGTCGATGTGGTGCCGGATTATCAGGAAAGCATCGACATCGAAGTTGACGAGAACGACCTCAAGATCGACCGTATCCATGCAACAGGCAAGGGCGGGCAGCACGTAAACAAGACCGCCTCGGCAGTAAGGCTTACCCATGAACCCTCGGGGATCGTGGTTATGGTTCAGACCGAACGCTCGCAGCATCGCAACAAGGACCTGGCGATGAAAATTCTCAAGAGCCGTCTTTACCAGAAAGCTCTTGCCGAACGCGCGGCGGCGGAAAATTCGCGCAACGCGGCCAAGGTAGAGAACGCGTGGGGCAGCCAGATCCGCAACTACGTCCTCCACCCCTACCAGATGGTGAAGGACCACCGGACGAACGTGGAGACGGGCAACATCCAGGCGGTCCTGGACGGTGACCTCGACCA
>JAFGWW010000125.1 GCA_016936955.1 Planctomycetota bacterium
AAAATTCCAGCCGCTTTTCTGTCTTTGACCTCGCCGCCGGGGAGTATCGCCCGGACAGTTCAATCTGGATCGACCGCGACCCGCAGTACGTCGATTGCCTCCAGCCCGGGGAGTCGGCCGATGTTGTTTACTCCCTGACCCCGCAGAAGCGCGGCGCTTACGATTTTTCCGGCCCTATGGCGGTCACAGCCTTTCCCTTCGGGCTCTACAACGCGCAGACCGTGTTCAAGGAGCCTCACCGCCTTCTGGTTTATCCGCGCTTTACGCCCCTCGCTGCGGTTGACCTTCCGGTAGGGCGAAAGCACCAGCCCGGTGGCTTGCAGATGGCTTCCAATATCGGCGACTCGGAGGAATTTCTCGGCAATCGTGAATACCGCCCCGGCGACCGCCTGCGCGATATCCACCACGCCGCGTGGGCCCGTAGGGGATACCCCATCGTCCGCGAATACCAGCAGGAATATCTCTGCCGCATTGCCATGGTTGTCGATACCTATGTTCCAAGCTATGACAGCAACGCGGCCGATGGACTGGAGGCGGCGCTCTCCCTCTCCGCCGCTATCGCCGATGTCCTGAGCCGGCAGGAGTATGTGATCGATATCTTCGCAGCCGGGCCAGACCTTTACCATTTCCAGGCCGGGCGCAGCCTTGCTTATCTCGACAATATCCTCGACATCCTTGCCTGTATTGAGGCGACCAATCATAATCCGTTTATCACCCTCGCCCCGGCGGTTGCGGAGGAGATCGGGCAGATAAGCACGGCAGTCGTTGTTCTCATGGACTGGGACGAAGAGCGTGAAAAATTCGTCCGCTCCCTTCGTGACTTCGGCGTGGCCGTAAAGGTTATCGTCGTCAAGGACGGCCCGCCGACTCACAACCCTGCCGGATTCGTGAGTGATGCGGGTGCGGTTACTGTCCTTACCCCAGAGCAGGCACGTACAGGAACGGACAGGATATGATGGATAGGAAGAAGGAAGGCTCGGGTCCGGTTCCGGGAGATATGGCGGCTTACGCCGTTCTCGCCATCGCCCTTACCGTTCTCGGCCTTGCCGCCTACGGCTCGCCATCTTCTCAGGGGCATTTGATTCTGGTGGTGCCCCTCTTTATCGCGATTGCACTGCATCCCTTTTATGCGCCCACGGTGCGCCTTGCGGTTACCTTTGTAGGCTACACCATTCTCGCTCTTCCTTTCGGTATTCTCTCAAGCGTGTGGGAGATGGAGGGTAGCGGTGGCATCATTCCCTTCAACGAGTTTTTCTATATCAGCCTTTATCTGGTTACCCTCGGGATTATCAAACTCTATTCCGAGCCGGACGCCGAACGCTTCCCGCGCGTTACCCTGTGCAGTTCCATGGCTTTTGCCATGTGCGGCGGCGATGTGAATAATGACCCGTATTTTATCCTCAGCATCGTTTACGCCATATTTGTGATCTGGCTTCTTCGTGCGACGATGAAAATGCTGAGGCGTTCCGACACGAGCTCCAAAAAAAGTTTTTACGCCTTCTGCATTTCATGCTTCTTTCTCGCATTCATGTGGGCAGCCATCGCGATCCCGATCAACCGTTATTACGACAACCTGAACAATCTGTTTTTCCGGTGGGTAAGGCAGATGCCGATGTCGAGCAGTGCCGGTTTTTCCGACTCCAGCCGGCTCGGCAGTATCAGCAATATCCGCAACAGTTCGATCGAGAAACAGATTGCGCTCAGGGTGTTCTCGTCCAAAGAACCGGGCTATATGCGCGGTCGCGTGGGCATAAGTTACGGCGCGGGTAAATGGGCCGGTGGGTTACGCGATACCGAACAAACCCCTGATCGTGGCGGAGATAAGAACAAGGCGACCGGCAGGTTTGTTATTCCCGGGCGCCCTGCGCCTGACGAATTCGAAGAGTCTCTGATGCAGGTTATCCCGGTCTGGAGATACAAGGCCCACTTCTTTCTTCCCTTGAAGGCGACCGCTGTCGAAACCTCCAGCGAGAGGATTATTCTCTGTGCTGGAAATGTCATAAAAGCCAAGTTTGATTCCACCACCAAAGGATACGGCGTATTTGCAAGCAACTCTCCCGTATACGAAAAGGCAGACTCCCTTGCGCGCATGCCGGTTGCCAACCGCGAGCAGGTTGCCCACATCCTTTACGGCGATGACGGAATTCCGGCCGGGAAGGAGATGCGCAAGGCCCTCGACGACAAGATAAGGGAGATGCAATCACGCGGCCTGCTCAAAGGAAAAACCCTGAATGACGCGATTGGTGATACTCTTGAGAACAAGGTCGAGGCGGTTCGCGCTTATTTCGCCAGATATGAATACCGCATCGGAATTACCCTCAACCCGACCTCGCCCCTCTGGGATTTTCTCGTGAACAAGAAGCACGGCCACTGCGAACTCTTCGCCTCTGCCGGGGTTCTGCTTCTGCGCAGGCTGGAGGTTCCTGCCCGTTACGTCACGGGTTTTGTCTGCGCCGAAAAGAATCCTTATTCCGATCTCTGGGTGGCGCGCAACAAGGACGCCCACGCGTGGGTTGAATATTTCGATCCCGCAACGGGCTGGCGCACGGCCGAGTTTACCCCCGCTTCCGGCGTTCCCGAGCCCGACCATAAATCAGGCACCGACGCCTTGCTGGAGTATCTCGGCTCTATTTTCGAGAAGATGTGGGCTTTCTTGAGGCGCGAAGGCATTGGTGGCGTTCTCTCCTATATCCTTTATCTGGTCGGTTCGGTCGGTAACTGGATTATCGGGAGCTGGTGGCGCACTGCGATCGCCGCCTTCCTGCTCGGCCTCTTCCTTTACTATCGCCTTTTCCGTAATCGCAAAAAGCGTTCCTTCTCCTTTGGTGGAGTTCGCGAATTTCCGGCAGATATCGCGGCCCAGCGCGAAAAATTTATCGCTCTTGAAAAAAGCCTGCGCCGTAAACATCTCGGCAAGGATACCTCTGAAACTCTGGAGGAATATGCCGCGCGCATCGAGAAGTACGAGGGCGAACTTGAAGACAAGGATGGCATTGTCGAGTTTGTGCGCAAGTATGCCGACGCCCGTTACGCGCCTTTTGAAAAATAGAGCTGGTAAAGGCTTTCATGTTATCCGCTCTTGTGTTATTATCCTGCAATGCAAGCTAAACCACTTGGCCCTTCACCTTTCAATGATGATCCGTCCGCGCCCCGCGTTGTGGTTACCCACGGCGAGGACGCTTACCATAATGCACTGAAAGCCTTGTCCGCTTTTGACCTTTCGCCCGCAAAGGGCAAGCGGGTTCTGCTCAAGCCTAATGTTGGCCGCAACGCCGATCCCGGCGCGGGGGTGACAACCAATCCCGAGGTCGTGGCCGCTGCAATCGATGCTTTCCGCGCCGCCGGGGCAGAGGTCGCTATCGGCGAGAGCCCCATCTCCGGCGTAAATACAATGGAAGCTTTCGAGATCACCGGTATCGCCGGGATGGCACGCGAGCGCGATTGCCCACTCATCGACATGGACGAGCGGCCGGCCCTTGCCCTTGCAGTGCCGGACGGGATTGCCATAAATTCCCTGCGCCTCTGTCCCGAGCTTATGGAGTTCGATATTGTCGTCTCCATTCCGGTGATGAAGATGCACATGCACACCGGCGTCACCCTTGCCATCAAAAACATGAAAGGCTGCCTCTGGCGCCGGAGCAAGGTTACGCTGCATATGCTTCCGCCTGTTGAGGGGAGCGATGTCAAGCCGATCAATATCGCCATCGCGGACATGTCGGGTGTGTTGCGCCCCCACTTTTCGCTGATCGACGGTTCGACAGGGATGGAAGGTCTCGGCCCCAGCGCCGGGGTTCCGAAAAAACTGAACTGCGTTGTGGCTGGCGTTGACGCTTTCGCCGCCGACGCGGTCGCCTGCCGCCTCATGGGAACCTCTGCGGGCGCTATTCCCCATCTCAGCCTCGGGGCCGAACGCGGTTACGGAATAATCGACCTTGGGCGTATAAAGGCGGAACCGGAAAACTGGATGGAATGGGCCGATCCTTTCGAGACCCCGCCCGAGAACATCGCCATCGATTTTCCAAACGTCGTGGTGCATGACAAAAATTCATGCAGCGCGTGCCAGTCTACCCTGCTGCTTTTCCTCAAGCGTTACAGCGACAAGATCTTCGATTACTTCCCTTCTGATTCCGAGGTGCATTTCGCAATCGGCAAGGGGCACGAAGAACTTCCCGAAGGCACGGTCTGCATCGGCAACTGCACCTCGCGCCATCGCGGATGCGGTGTTTTTATCCCCGGGTGCCCTCCGGTAGGCAGCGAGATCCTGACCGCCATCTCCGGCATGCAGTCGACAGATGTTCTTGACGCCCACCGCGAATCAAAATGCGATCCCGATAAAGATAAGCAGGGCGGCCAGTCTCAGATCTGAGCGATCAGCGATTCGGTTACGTCGTTCAGCATCTCCTTGACCTTCTGGATAAATTCAACCTGTTTGAATGGCTTGCTGAATACCGGCACGTCCTCCGGCACCGGCGGGGGGAAGGCCAACGCGGTAATCGCTATCGCCGGGATGTCGATTCCCCTGTCACGGATTACGGCAAGCATGTCGTGCCCTTCGCCCTTCGGCAGCATGATGTCTACCACCAGCAGGTCGAAAGCGTCGTAAGACTGGGCCAGCCTCAGAAAGTCGAGTCCGTTATCTACCGCCGATACCGCGTAACCCGCCGCCGTAAGCATTGACATAAGCATGCAGCGGACGCTGTTGTCATCCTCCACCACCAGAACCCTCTTGTTCAGCATCCCTCACCTCCTGTTGTTTATTCTCGCGGTTAATCAAGCTGTCCTGAAAATGCACTCTGGTACGTGATTAATACCCTATAACCACGGCAGGGCAAGTTTTGAATAAGTGAGAGTTTTGTTTGTGAAACTAATGATTTCAAGGCAATTGCCCGATCTATTCATTCGACGTATAGCCTTTCACGAAAAAGAAAAAATAAACCCTTCCATGTATGAAAAACGTATCCAATATGCGTTGATAAGTTGTAGAATGTTGCACGGACAAAATTTTCATCTGTTTAGGGAGGGTTTGAATTGAGCAGGATTTTTTTTGTAGGCGTTTTTGCCGCCGTCTTTTTTTGTGCATTTGCCGGGGCAGGGGAGGTTCCCCTTAACGGCAAGGTTGCCAAGGTGACGGTCTACACCTCTGGCATCGCCAGGGTTTCGCGCCTTGCCGGAGTTGAACTTCCGGTGGGGCTCAGTGTTATCCGCTCGGCTCCGCTGCCGGTCAGGGCAGATATCTCCAGCGTGCAGGTTTCCTTTCCCGGAGCCGAAGGCGTTAGTATCGAGTCGGTCGAGACGCGCAGGATACTGATGGACGAGAGCAAGCTCGAAGGCGCGCGGGCGGAGTATCTAAAAAAGATCGAGGCGCAGGAAGACAAGCTCTTCGAGGTCAGGCAAAAGCTTCGGGCCGTCGATGAAGATATGGCCAGCCTGCACGAGACTCTGGCTTTCATCGCTTCCGTGCGCACCCAGTCGGCCCAGGCTGCGTCGCGCGAGATGTCGGTCCAGCAGCTTAATGTCGATTCGTGGGACAAGGCTTTATCCATGACCGAGGCGAGGTCGATTGAGGCGCGCAAGAAAATTCGTGAACTGACCGCCAAAAGACGGGGCATTCTAAAGCTGGTGGGGAACGAAGAGGTTGTCCTGAACGATATCCGCCGTAATTATCCCAACAACAAATACGAGAACTTTGTTTATATCAAGGTGCTTGCGAAAAAGGCGGGCAAGGTTCAGGCCGATCTGACCTACAATGTTAATGGCGCCGAGTGGGAGCCGAGCTATCGTGCCCGTGCCGATCTCGAAGGGAAAACCCTCAGTCTCGATATCTTCGGAACCGTTAAGCAGGATTCAGGCGAGGATTGGAAAGATGTCGTTTTGAGTCTTTCCACCGCTCGCCCCGATATCGGCACCGATATCCCGACCCTTTCTCCGTGGTATTTGAAAGCAACTGGCCGCGGGAAAGTTATTTTCGATGGCGAAGATAAACCTGCCTGCAAATTAATTATCGGTGCCGGCGTAAGTTCCGAAGAAAGCTTTATCGGATCGCCGGCTACTGTTCGTAAACCTGTGAAACCGCAGCCGACGAAAGCTGTCACCTCCGGCGCTGTCACGGTCTTTACTGCAAATGCCAAGGCCGTGATTCCGGCCGACAACTATCGCCACCGTATCCCGGTCAAGACTATCGACACGCCGATCGAGATCGAGCATGTGGCTATTCCGAAGGTGATGCCATACGCCTTTATCCGCGCCAGTGCAACCAACAAGAGCGAGGTTCCGCTTCTGCCGGGCGTGGTTGACGTTGTCGTCGGCGAGAGCTATTGCGGGCGTGGCACCATCGACATGACCTCGCCGGGCGAGGTTCTGCGCATCGGCCTCGGCATCGACGAGAACATAAAGGTGGAGATGAAGATTCTGGACGACAAGGTTGAGCGCAGGCGTCGGGGCGACC
>JAFGWW010000126.1 GCA_016936955.1 Planctomycetota bacterium
CTTCGAGATCAAGACCACTGCGGGCAAGGTCCGCGCCAGAACCATCTGCGCCTGTGACGGGGCCACCAGCCGCACGGCCAAGTTCTTCGGCTTTGAGCGCAACAAACTCGGCTTCTGCCTGGAAGGTGCCGTCGCCTGTTGTGAAAATCTTACCGAAGCCGACCGGCACCGCGCGGTCTTCAATCTCTCCTGCATCAGGGACGGCTACGCGTGGTCTTTCCCGCGCGGCGACGAGTTCGCCGTCGGCGTGGGCTCGGCCAGCCCCATGGACACGGGGCTGCTTGAGGTGCTCAACTCTTTCATTAACCGAACGCCGGAACTGAAGGGCAGGGACATCCAGAAGGTCAAGGGCGGCATGATTCCCGACTTCACCGGCCCCAAGGCATATTACGCCAGAGGAGGGGTATATCTTGCGGGCGACGCCGCCTGTCTGGTCGACCCTCTCACGGGCGAGGGGATTTATTACGCCATCCGCAGCGGACGCCTTGCGGCGCAGGCGATTCTCGGCGGCGGCGAGGATGAGTATGAAAAAGCCTTGCAGGACGAGATCCTGGTCGACCTCATGGCAGCCCACAGGTTTTCCCGCCGCTTCCGTTTTGTCCCCCACTGGCTGCGCAAGGTCCTGATGTGCACGCCATACTTCACCCGCCGCGCCGACGATTTCGTCCGCCTCTTTACCGGGCAGATAAGCTACCGCGATCTGGCATGAACTGGGGGATGGAGTCGCATGCGGATAAAACGCCTGAAATGCAAACTCCGCTTCCTTCTGGCAGCCCTCCTTATCCTTGTTGTATGTAATCAGGTGGCGGGAATATATTGGTTGTGCACTGTTAGGTCGCGCCACGAAATTATGCTGGATGGGAAGTTCGGTGCCGACGAATCCCAATATCATCTATGCTCAGTACATCAATGGCTGTTGGGCTGCCAAAATAATTATCTTTATTCCTCTGGTCTAGACAATAATCTGGTTAGCCTTAATTCTACTCATTATAGTAAGTTGTTGTTCTTGTTGCCTGAACGGATGTCGTATTCAGAAGCGCTTGGTGATATGTCTCCCACTGATGCCACGATGAGCAACTTGCCTTATGAAAAGTATGATGATGTAATAGATTTACGGCAATCAAACGATTGTTTCGTAAAAGAAAACAGGAAAGACTCCCCCGCAAAAAATCCCCTCCTTTCATCCGATTAAAGTTGAAGTGACCCTGCTGGATATATATACTTTTACCACTTGGTGGTATCCTCCGGTCAATCCGCACCTCCTCCGTAACCGGGGAGGCGTGCTTATTGAAGGGTCAGTACGCTTCATGATAGAGGTAGATAAGCTTACAAAATATTACGGCAATCGTCCGGCCGTGTCGGAGATGAGCTTCTTCGTCGGAGAGGGCGAGACTGTCGGTTTTCTCGGCCCCAACGGCGCGGGCAAGTCGACCACCATGCGGATGCTTACCGGGTTTCTCAGCCCCACCTCCGGCACCGCGAAAATTGCGGGCTTTGACATCCAGGAAAATCCTATAGAGGCGCGCAAGAATCTTGGCTACCTGCCGGAGAGTACTCCTTTATATAAGGATATGCGTGTCTGCGAGTTTCTGGCTTACCGCGGGCGCATCAAAGGCGTTCCCGCCAGTGAGCGGAGCAAGGCGATTGACGAGTGTCTTGAAAAATGCCGCGTCACTGATGTGCGCAACCGCATTATCGGGCATCTCTCCAAAGGTTACCGCCAGCGCGTGGGCCTTGCCGATACCCTGCTTGGCAAGCCAAAGCTGCTTATTCTTGACGAACCGACGGTTGGCCTCGACCCGAACCAGGTGGTGGAGACGCGCAGCCTTATTCAGGAAATCGGCGAGAACCGTACCGTATTTCTGAGCACCCACATCCTGCACGAGGTGGAGCTTGTCTGTCAGCGCGTGTTCATTATCAATCAGGGAACGATGATCGCCGAGGGCAACACCGCCGACCTTTGCGGGAAATACGCCGAGCACCGTGAACTTGTGCTGCATCTCTTCACCGACGACGATCCGGCGGCAGATCTGGAGAATATCAAGGGCGTCAAGAAGGTCGAGGCGCGCGGGAAAACTGCGGAAGGCGCGCGGGAGCTTTTCGTCACCTGTTCGAAAGGAAGCGACCCACGTTCCGAGATCGCCCGCACTATATCGGAGAAGGGGTGGATACTGCAGGAGATGCGCATGGAGCCGGTGAGGCTCGAAGACATCTTCGCGAAGCTTACAGTAAACAGCGAGCAGTTGCCTGCTTAGAAGTGAGAAGGTAAAAAGCCAGTGAAAAACCTTTACGCACTAACCAGACGCGAACTCGGGAGCCTGTTCCTCGCCCCGTCGCTTCATGCCATGACAACGGTCTTTGTCTTTATCTACGGCTTCTATCTGATGGTCGTGATTAATACGGAACAGACCGCGAGCTTCGATTCTCTCGCCCTCTTTGTCTGCTTTTTCTCCATCCTCGTCGTGCCGCTTATCACCATGCGCTGCTTCTCGGAGGAGATGGCCTCGGGCACGATTGAGCTTCTGCTTACCGCGCCCGTGCGCGTTATCGAGGTGGTGATCTCGAAGTTTATCGGCGCCTTCGTTTTCTTCCTCGCCACCATCGCTCCGCTCTTTGTCCATGCGTGCCTGCTGGCTTATTGCGGCAAGCTTGACTGGGGAACCACCGCTGCCCAGTTTGTCGGCCTTGTTCTTCTCGGGGCTACTTTTGTATCGATCGGTCTTTTTGCAAGCTGCCGGAGTAATAACCAGATTGTCGCCGCCGGAACCGCCGTGGGAATTAATATGGCGCTGGTCATGCTCGCCGCCCTGCGCGAGTCTGCCACCGGTTTCTGGAAGGCGGTTGGTTATCTCAGTTTTGTCCCCCACTTCCAGAGGACCTTCGTCCTTGGCGTTATCGATACGCGTGCCATCGTATATTTCATCACCATGCCGATAGGCATGCTCTTCCTTACGTGGCTTATGGTCAGTTCACGCGGACTCGCGACGCGCAAGGGCAACGTGAACCGCTTCCGTTCGTTTCTGGTTGGCGGCGGCATACTGGGCGCGGGAATGGTTGCCGTCGGATTGATATGCTACCTCGACGTCACCGGCATCGGCGTTGCGAAAGCCTCATCCTTTATTGGCGGAATTTTCAGCGGCCCTGTGCGGTACGTCTTCGAGTTCGCCGTAATCCTCGGCGTGGCCTACACCGTTTACCGCTGGCGCAACAAACAGAATCGCGACATGCTCTCCGCCTTTATCGCAGGCATTGCGGTAGTGGTGATACTGGTGAACATCAACTTCCTCGCCCAGTATCCTTTCGGTACCTTCAAAGCCTATCCGTGGCCGCTCAGCAGCCTCGCCCACCTTCAGCCCAAGACGTGGGATATCTCCGAGACGAGCGTCAATTCCCTCTCTCCTGACGCGGAGAAGGCGCTGGACGAACTCAGCGAGCGGGTTGACATCGTCGTGTTTTACAGTTCTATCGTCGATTACAACGGCGTAAAACTTCTGGACGAGACCCGCAGGTTGATGGAGAAATTCAGCAGCTATTCCTCACTCGTGCGGGTGCAGTATATCGATGCCGAACTGGAGCGGGCGAAGGCGTTGCCTGTCGCGCGCGACATGGGGTTGGAGCCGAAATATCTGAATCAGGCCGCAGTGGTCTCATACCGCGGCAGACGCACCATCGTCCCTGCGGGAATGGCGATCAGCCAGCCGGAAAAGTTCGAACAGATGATGGGCAAGAAGGATTACTCCTTTAGCGGCGAACAGGCTTTCACTGTTGCCCTCAAGCGTCTTCTCGACCCGCGCACTGTGCGCGTATATTTCAGCGACGGTCACGGCGAGTATCGCCTCGGTGACACCAAGGCAGAGGCGCGCAGCGTCGGCCGCTTTGCCAACATGCTTTCGCGGAACGAGAACCTTGCGGTAAACAAGATCTTCCTGCAGGGGCAGGACATCCCCCGCGACTGTGACGTTCTGGTTCTACCGGGGCCTGAAATACCCCTCGGCGCGGATGTGATCATGTCGATCAAGAAATATATCGAAGGCGGCGGGCGTGTGCTTTTCCTTCTGCCTTTTGTGGATCAGTCCCGCGGCGCCAGAGCAAACGAGGGCGACAAGGATCTTGCCGAATTCCTCAAATCAATGGGCGGCGCTCCCCGTGGCGACATGGTCTTCGAGGACGAGCGACGCACCTCCCGTTCCTCCCTCGTTCCTGGTCTGGTCAGCTCCGCAAATTCCATGACTTCCGGTTCGGGGCAGGCGGTTCAGCTTATTCTCCAGAGTCCGCAGTCGATTATCGACAACCCGGACGTTGAGAAGAGCGGCTGGGTCATGGAGCGCCTTGTCATGAGCACCGACACGGCACGGAGCATTCGCAAGAACGGCGACGATGTAAAATATGAGCGCGGCCCCTTCACCCTCGGCTTCACCGCTGCGAGGGCTTTCGGCAAGGAAAGGCTTGAGGCGCGCGTGATCGTTATCGGGAATGTGGAGTTTATCTCCAATCTTTCCCTTGATTACGGCCACAACAAGGAGTTTGCCACCTCGTCCATTCACTGGCTCTCCGGCCGTGATTACAAGATCAATATCAAGGGGCCGGAGTATGTCGACAGGAAGCTCAAGATGACCCCCTATCAGATGCGAATGGTTGGCTGGGTCGCCCTTATCTGGCTGCCGATGGTGTGGCTCGTCCTCGCCCTCTCGGTCTGGTGGGTACGCAAGCAGTAAACGGAGAGGTATGAACAGAAGAACAAGCGTAATCCTTTCGGTCCTCGCCATCGCGCTGACCGTAACAAGCGTTGTCCTCGCCATGCGCGAAGACGCTGCGGTCAAGGCCGCTTCCGTCTCGGGCAGGCTTTTCGAATTCGATATGGGCGACGTGACCCGCATGGAGATTTTCGAAGGCACCGCCACCAAGCCAAAGGCGTCGTTTTATAAAACTCCCGAGCATCTCTGGTATGTGCAGCTTGAGGGGCATGAGGTGGCCGATTCGGCCGATGCCGAGGCGGTGGAAAACCTGAGCGCCATTATCGCCATTGCCCGCGAGCGTCCGGCGAAAGGCGTTACCGCAAAAGAAGCTGGCCTCGAAGACGACAGCAAGGTTTTGATGCTGAGCGTTGAGTCTGGTAAGAAACAGCAGACCCTTATCATCGGCGGAACCACCGAAGACGGGCACACCCGCTACGTCGCCCTCGGACAATCGCCGGACCGCGTGCTGCAGGTCCACTCCGACCTCCTGCGCATACTTTACCGTAAGTCCGAAGATTACCGAAACATGGATCTTTTCGATCTCCTCCGCGCGGAGCCGAATTCGATTACCCTCAATCCCGGCGGCGGCGTAAAGGCCGACAGGGTTATCAAAATGAATCTTGAGCCTGAAGGCTGGTATATACGCAAGCCTTTTGACTGGATGGTTGACAAGGAAAAGCTCGACGAACTCGTGCGCCTCTTCAAAACTCTGCGGGCGAAGAAAATCGTGGCGGACAAGGCCGGCGATGCGGCTGGATTCGGTATTGATGATAACTCCCCGCGGATAATCATCAAGGCAGGGGATGTCGAGCAGGAGGTTATCTTCGGAAATACTCCCGCCGACCACGAAGGCGTGTATGCCATGCGCAAAGGGCGCGAGGCGCTGTATGTGGTAAGCTCGGTAATAAGTGATCTGCTGATCAAAGGGCGGACCGAGCGGGAGTGGGCCAATGTTTTCCGCTCACGCGCTCTCGGGCTTATGCCAAGCGAGATCCCGGCGCGCATCTCGCTCCAGTATGGTGACGAGACATTTGTCCTTGCCCGAGGGGAGAGCGAGAAAGAGTGGAAAGCTTCGGGCAGCCGCAATTTTGCGGTGGAGCCGGGGGCAGTGCTCAAGCTGGTCGAGGATATCCGGCAGGCGCAGGTGAGGTCTTTCTACAGCGAGAAAAAGACCGATAGCCAGCTCAAGGCCGTGGGCCTTAAAAAACCGGCCGTGCGCATTCTCTGCACCGACCTGCAGAACCGCAAGCTGCTTGGCCTTAACGTGAGCCCCCCGATCGGCGGTAAAAGTTTTTACGCCACCATTGATGACAGGGACAGGATTTTCGAGCTCTATCCGCAGCAGGCGGTAACCTTCGTCTCCCCGCCCATTTATTATCGCTCCCGCCAGGTCACTGCCTTTAACTGGGAGGATATCTACTCGATATCGATAACCGATGCGAAGGGCGAGAGGGTTTACAAATCGATTACTGGGAATAATTTCCAGTTGCTCAAACCGGTCACCCGCCCCCTTACCGTTGACGCGACAAAGTTCACAATGCGGGTTGCGTACATGCTTGCCTCTTTCAGGAGCTTTGGCTACCTGGAGGAAAATGTTAAAAAACTTGAGGAATTTGGACTTGACCAACCGCAAATTCATGTCATAGTTACTCTGCGCTCGACTTCGGATAAAGCAAAACCGGGGGAGAAAGCGCTGGATCTTATGATCGGCAACGAGTCGCCCCAGTATACCAAGGCGCTTGGAGGAAAGCTTCCCGTAGCTTACGGAATGCTTACCGACGAAAAGACCATGTTGCTGGTGAATGCTTCCGTCATCAAAGATCTCTTGTACGATTTCAAATAATTGCCACCGGCTTCAGTGAGGTCGGTGTTTGTATTAAAAAGGGATTTTGAATAAAGCCACTTAGGCTTACTATGATTCTGTGTTGCGGCATTTTACCCCGATGATTTCGCTTCTATGGCTGCCGTCGCGACACAGTACGAGTCTGAATATTGAAAGGACCGTAATGGCAGCCAAAAAGAAAGCAAGCGCAAAGGTCGGCAGTAAGACCGCCGGGAAGACTACCAAGAAGGCGGCGTCAAAGAAAACCGCAACCAAGGCGGCGGTGAAGAAAGCGGCAACGAAGAAGGCAACGAAAGCGACAGCCGGGAAGGCGGCGAAAAAGCCTTCCGCCAAGACGACAAAAAAGTCTGCCAGTGCTGCCAAGGGCGCAGCTAAATCCTCCAGGGCGGTGGCAAGCACCGTTAAGAAAAAGACAACCGGGAAGAAGACAATGAAAAAAACTGCGACGAAGACAACGAAGACGGCAACCAAAAAGGCGACCGCATCCAAGACCGCCAAGACCCAGAAAAAGGCATCTTCGGCCAAAACCGCAGCTCCTGCGGAGAAGAAGACGGCCAAGAAGGTAGTTGCCAAGGAGGCGAAACCCGCCAAGGCAGCGAAAGCTCCCAAGGCAGCTTCCGGCAAAAAGGCGAAGCCCGTTCCCGGCGCAAGCGGAGTTACCGTTCAGTTCGGCGGGGGCAAGCCCAAGCTCTCCCTCGCACCCGGAGTAATGATAAGCCAGGTAAAGGTGAAGAAGCCGGAAGAGGGCGCAACCGTTGACAGCACCGCCCACGCCCGCAAGCTGACCAAGAAGGAGCTCACGAAGATCCGCGAAGAGCTTATTGAGAAGCGCGCCCAGCTTCTTCATGGTATGCGCCGCGAACTCGCCGACTACCGCGAGCGTTCCGGTCACAAGAGTTTTGATGAAGCCGACCAGGCCGCCGATGCGTACGACGAGAGCCTGAGCTTCGAGATCGCCTCAACCAGCGACCAGGAGCTAGAGGAGATCGAAACCGCCATCGACAAAATCGACAATGGGACTTACGGCAAGTGCGAGGAATGCGACGCGCCGATCAGCCCGTCCCGCCTGAAGATTCTTCCCTTCGCGGTCAATTGCCGCAGGTGCCGTATCGAGAAGGAGCAGGTCGCCAACTCGGCCAACGATAATTCCTCTTGGAATTCTCTCGGAAGGGATTCAGATTCCGAAGAAGAATAGAAACGCAGACATAACATATTTTATGCCCGGAGCGCAGACGCTGTTTTTGCTGTTTCTCCGGGCTTTTTTATTTGCACCCGCAATCCGTGCTTGACTACGCCCTTTCCCTGCGCTTATTATCTGTAAATAACCTCACTCTGCCAGAAAGGTACCGCCGTTAATGAGGAGAAGCCTGTTTGTAGCTGTAGTCATGCTGCTGTCCCTTTCCTTTTCCGGGTGCGGTGACGACTGGGAAAAGAAGGCGCAGGAAGAGTGTAACTCCGCATACGAGTTCATGGAGGCTGGCGATTACGCCTCC
>JAFGWW010000127.1 GCA_016936955.1 Planctomycetota bacterium
ATCAACGTGGGCGCCATCAAGAAAGCCGACGAGGTGGTGGACTAGCGTCCAGATCACGCTACCCGTTTCCCTCAAGGCGCACCATTGCCTTTTTTCGCATATAAGTTAAACTGTATACATGCCTGACAGTCGCACCGCCAAACCTAACCGCCTTTCATGGCACGGATTCTCCTTCGACCTTCCGCCCGAATGGGAGGTTACCGGCTACAACTGCAATCCTGTTGAGGGGCAGATCGACATCCACACCCGCAACGGATATCAGGGGCAGGTGCACTGGCGCCTCTGCAAAACCCGGCCCGACGAGGTTCGCATCATGTCGGAGGTTTACCGCCGCTCCGTTGAGGAGGAGGACAAGGAGGCGGCAAAAGCCCTCCCTCCCCTGACCACCGAACGGCTGGGACGCTTCACCATCGCCTACGGCGAGAACGGCCGCCCGTGTCAGGCTTCGCTCTATCTCGACGAGAGCAAGATGCTGATCCAATGGCTCTTTCCAAAGCTAGATAAAGCCACGCTCCAATCGTTATGGAAACCGCTGCTTTCAACCTTCCGCCGCAACGACGAGGAGATGCGCGAGTGGGCCATGTTCGGCGTGGTGGCGCGATTGCCGAAAGAATTTACGCTGGTCGAGTTCTCTCCCCAGCCGGCCAATATCCTCTTCACCTGGGCGGCAAAAAAGCACCTGCAGATTACGATCAGGCGCTGGGGCCTCCCCGAGGTTCTTCTCGACGGGCGTGACATGGAAACTTTTTATAAAGAACTGCTACGCAGTTCCGGCTGCCAGATAAACCAGACCACCTCCACCCTTTTCCACAAGCACAAGGCGGTCGAGATTGAATTCGAAAAACGCGGGCAGGTCGGCATGGACAAGCTCTCCGGAAAGTGGTGGATAGGCAAGGCCGTTCTCTGGCTAAACGAGGAGGAGATGCGCCTCTATTCTTTTGAGCAGGTCGGGCACAAAAAGGTTCCCAGGCTGGAGGTGGACAATGTCATCACGGCCTGAAAAAAGGAAAAACTCATTCGAATCACTGCAAGACCAACTTGCCAGCGTTCCCCTTAAAAACGAGAAAGCGCGGGAGGTTGAAACAGAAAAGGGCCAATATGCCATTTTCGCGGTGGAACAGAAATACAAGGGGATGATAAAGCCGCTCACGAAACTCCTTCGCCTCAAGCAGGAGAAGAAATACCGCCTCGACGGCCTGTCGCTCAAGATATTCCGCAAGATTGACGGGAAAATCACGGTGGGCCAGCTGATAGACGAGCTCATGGCCGAGTATAAGCTGACCTTCTTCGAGTCGCGGGGGCTCATCATCCACTACATGCAAATGCTTATGGAAAAAGGTCTTGTAGTAATCGCTGCATTTTAGCCCCCTTTATCCAAACCACTCCAGAACCTGCATTCCAGATTTATATATTGACGAAGCAAGCGGAATACCGTAGGATATATGGGAACGTTACCAATTTGAGAGAAATCATTATGGCCACACTCAAGGAAATTGCAGAACTATCCAAGGTCTCGGTGAATACGGTTTCCCGTATTCTTAACGGGAAGAACAAGGAAAACTGGCCCAGCACGGCGGATCGCGCCGAGAGGGTCAGGAAGATCGCCAAGGAACTCGGCTACAGACCCAACGCTGCCGCGCGCGCCATGCGCTGTAAATCGACGAAGCATGTCGGCGTTATCATGTCTGGCGCCTACACCTCCCCATACGAGTTCCCGGTCATCATCGGCATCAACGAGCAGATGCAGGAGAGCGGCTACACCCTCTCGGTCATCAGCGCCTCCGAACTTCCGCAGGACGATCCGGAGAAGGGAGTCGCCCTTGGAGAAAGGTTTCTTGAAGGCATATTCATCATGCATGTGCCGGAGAAAATCCGTGAATATGCCGAAGACTCGGCCCCGCGCCGCATCTGGATCGACTCCAGCATCCGCAAGGGCACAAACTGTATTTACCGTAACGAATACGCCTGCGCCTCCGCCGCCACCCAGCAAGTCATAGACCTCGGATATAAGAATCTTGTCTTCGTGGGCAACAGGGAATGGGAAGACTGCCACCCCAGCGTAATGGACAAACTCCGGGGAATGCGCGACACAACCACAAAAAGCAATATACGCCACGAAGAGTTTCTTCTCGGATTCGAGCCCGAGGAATACTGCGAAAAAGCAGGCGACCTTTCGAACCTGATAAGGAAAGGCAATACCGCAATCATCACCAGCGACCAGAGCCTGGCAGAGTGGTGCGTAAATGCGGCAGCGCTGGAAGGGTTCTGCCCCGGGCGCGATTTCGGCCTCGCGTCCTGTTCGGAGAGAAACGACTGCAGGACAAAATGGCCATGGCTCAGCCGGATGAGTTTCGACCGCATCGAACTCGGCAGGCTGGCCGCAAAAATGATGATGGAACTACTCGGCGGCAAGAAGAAAGTAAGTTCTGTTATTATCGAAGGTGACTGGATTCCCGGAAAGACGGCAAAAGTATAAAGGACAGAACATGCTTTATGGATCAAATCGCCATCCGGCAAAAAAAGCATTCACACTCGTAGAACTTCTGGTTGTCATTGCCATAATAACCATTCTCGCCGGGCTGCTTTTGCCCGCATTAAGCCAGGCGATCGAGTCGGCAAGAATGACTGCGTGCATGAGCAACAAGAAGCAACTTGGCCTGGGATTTCTCCAGTATGCCGAAGACTACAGATATTTCCCGAATGAGAATAACGCCAAGGACGCCAACGGCGACGGATCTGACGACTGGACCAAGTGGTACTCTTCCCGCTATCTAGGTTTTTATATAGGCAATGATATCGACTCTAAGGCTAGCACAAAGAACAAGTCGTCGACCGAGATAATATATTGCCCCTCTTTCGCGAGAACCAAGAATTACGAAGATACGGGCAGCGGCTATACCCGCCACTGGGGCAACAAGATTAACGTTGACGGCCCCGTGCCATTCACCCAGTTCAGCAGGCCCACAAGCACGATCATTGTGGCCGACACCCAGAAATATCATTCATGGCATCAGTACGACATGGTTGATATCGGCGCCTCCGATTACCGTCATAACGGAAATTGCACCATACTCTTCGCGGCAGGCAACGCCGGAACCAGCCAGGCCATGCAATTCGATTACGACGCGGGCAAGATTACCCACAAGGCAAAATAGTTTCCTTGCCATCGCAGACGCGGCTCAACATCACCAGCACTGCAACTGCACCAGCCCGCGGAGATTACGCCCCGCCCCGCTGTCCTGCTCGACCGTCTCGCGGCTGAGAGCAAGAATCCGCAAACCCTTATCCACTGTGCTCTGATAAACGGTTTCCATATCGTTGTAATGGGGCTGGCTCATATTGAAGCAATGGAAATTATTCAATTCCGACGCGATGGGCAACCAGTGGTCAACCTTCCCGCAGGCGTGGATGCCGCCACCGTATCTGTCGAGCAGACGCTGATTGTAAGGCATAATGAATTCGCGGTACATCTCCGGGCTGAGGTTCATGGCCGAGTCATCGCGCAGCATGATCTGCCCCTTGAGCAACAATCCCCAGTGCGTGCTGTACTCTCCGGTAGCCGGAATTAACGAGTGCCACTTTTCCATAAAGGCGATGTAGGTGTCGGTTATGAGGGATAGCGCCTCATGCACAAGCTCCGCCTCTTCGTATAGGTCGACAAAAATATCACTCCCCCACAGAAGCTCGCAGACATCCATCGGCCCCTGGAGGTCAGGATGATAAATGTGCACATGCCTGGCGAGTTCGGGATATTTCGAAAAGCATTCGATAAACCTTTCGGCTGTCTGGAAAACTTTTCCGCCCCACCCGCGCGACAGGTCAGGC
>JAFGWW010000128.1 GCA_016936955.1 Planctomycetota bacterium
GGGTAGAACCGCAGTTTGCTTTCCCTGACGCAGAGCAAAACCTGTCCCGGCTGAATTCCTTTTTGGGGAGTAATCTTTTTGACTGATTCCGTTAGTTATAATTGTGGTGCCCAAAGCAAGGGGCGGAGATGGCAGAATTACCTCATATAATCTATATCTTATCTGATGAACATCGTGGGCAGGCCATGGGCATTTGGGCGATCCTAACGTAAATACCCCAGCGATGGATGATTTGGCGGAGACAGGCGTTAGTTTTTCGCGGGCATACTCCAACTGTCCGGTGTGTACTCCATCGCGCGGAACTATCTTTTCTGGGCGGCATGCTCACGCCGGGCCAGTGCAGACTTTTTGGGATGTTTATAAGCCTACGGCACCAAGTACGGCCACCATTCTTGGCGAGCATGGATACTCCTCCCCGGCATTATTAATTCTCAGCGAACTCCAGCTTCCCGCTCCGGGCGGCCGCCGCTGAGCAGCCGCGCTATCATCCGCCCCATGCGGTCCATATCGAAGGGCTTGTCCACAATCTCATCTGCCCCGCTGTCGTAGATGTCGGCTTTGTCCCACCGGCTGAGTTCCGCCGACATGATAATTATGGGAAGGTCTGGCCACGCCTTGCGCAGCCGCCAGCCGAAACTGATGCCGTGCTCGCCGCCGGGCAGGTTGATGTCAAGGAGCGCCAGATCCGGCCTGATCGTATCCAGCGACAATTCCGCGTGCTGGGCATTCTCGAAAAGGATCGGGAAATGCCCGCGGTCCACGAGAAATATTTTCAGAAGCAGGCGGATGTCAGGATTGTCTTCAACAATGAGTATTGATGACATGTTTGACCCCTCTCATATCTGTTCCCCAGAGGCATGTTAACGCTTTGCCGGCAGGGTGAAGTAGAAGGCGGCCCCTTCGCCCAGTTTCCCTTCGGCCCAGACCTCCCCGCCATGCTGCTCGATAATACGCTTGACCGTGGAGAGGCCTATCCCCGTGCCGGCGAACTCGGCATCCGTATGAAGTCTCTGGAAAGGCTGGAAAAGCCTTTCGGCAAACATCATGTCAAAGCCGGTCCCGTTATCCCGGACAAAATAGACATCCTGCCCTTCACGCTTTTTCACCCCCACCTCAATCTGCGGGTTCTCGGTACGGCAGGTGTATTTCCAGGCATTGCCTATCAGGTTCTCCATTACGGTATAAAGAAGGATCTTGTCGGCGGAGACTTTGATATCCGGCTGCACGCGGAGGTCAACCTCGCGCCCGTGATATTCTTCACGCAAATCAGCCGCAACCTCCTCGACCATCTGGCTGAGGTTCACCTCCGAACGGTTGATCTCGGCTTTGCCCGCCCGGGCGTAAAGAAGAAGCGACTTGATCTGGTTTGCCATAAGGCGCGACTTGCTTGCGATACGGGAAAGCATCTGGCGGCAATCGTCGTTGCCCTTGATGTGCTCGGTCATCAGCAGCAGGTCCGCATAACCCTGAACCGCCACCAGAGGTGTGCGCAGGTCGTGGGCCACGGTGCGGGAAAAAGCTTCGAGATCTTCATTGGCAGCCTCGAGCCGCTTTTTCTGCTCCTGCAATTCCGTCGTCATGGCCAGAAGGTGTTTGCGTTCGGCGTCCAGATCAGCGGTCTGCTCGTCAACCCTGTCCTCCAGTTCGCGGGAATGCATCACCATCTTTCCCGCAAGCGGCTGCAGCAGAAGCAGCATGCCCGCCGCAATGCCAACTATCAGCAGAAGCACGATGCCCCCGATATGGTACAGCTGCTCGTTTATGTCAGCCAGAAGGGTTCTGTGCGTCTGCCTGATTGCGATCCCCCAGTCGGTTCCCGCAATCGGACGGAAGGCAAACAGCTCCGGCTCGGTCAATGACTTGTCCGGCTCAAGCAAACCGGTATGGTCTTCGGCTGCTCTTCGAAGGGCCTCGATTATCCGCGAGGAAGGCTTACCCGGAGTATTCTGGCTCTCGCGCCCCTGCATCTGGAGCAGTATCTGGATATTGCCATTATCCATCGAGCCGATATAAGTGTCTTCATGAATGCCCACATCCGGAAGATTGACCAATCGCTGGCGCAAGGCGCCGAAATCATAAAGAACGGCAAGGCTGCCTAATACGCTGTCGTCCTGTGCGCGAACCGGTATCCGGTAAAGCAGATAATAGGTGCCTTGCACATTGATGGGACAAAAGGATTGACTGTCTTCCCCATGCTTTTTCAACCAGTCCTGAACCGAATGGGGCAAAGAGAACCCCACATGCACCAGCGGCGTTCCGCTCCGGTCAAAACAATAGGCGGATTCGGCTATGAGCGCGGAGTTCAAAGCCTCCGCCAATGAACTGTGAATGCTTTCAGATGCTTTCAGGCTTTGCTCTTTGTCCGCGTTCAGTAATTGCAGATTCTCGAGGATTGAGGTTCGGCTTGCCATCTGCTTTGCAATTTCTCGGGCCTCCCACAGAAAAATCTCCACCGCCACCGCACGCCCATGAAGGACGGAAAGCAATTCGTTCTCACGTTGGGCACGCATGGTTCGATACAACGGCACCATGGACACCAGAGCCACCACCACGGCCAGAAGTAAACCACTCAGGGTCGAATAAAGCAGGATTGATTTGCGCAGCCGTTCGGATAGATGGGTTTCTCCCATAACATACTCCGTAACCTCAACCGGCAGGCGAATAACCGGAAAGGTCGCCTTAATGCCTGGTTCATCGCTCATAAGCATCTGAACAACCAGCCAGAACCAACGAAGAACCCTTTATATTGTTTTGTACATATAACCATGCGACTCCTTCGGTTTAGGGAGTGATTTATTGAAATTAAGCAGGTTTATTCGATTTGAAAGGCAGGTTTTTCGCGTCACGCTCTCCCGGATTTTCCATAAATCCGGTCATGCGCTTGTCATGGGACGAATACAGAGGGGGCTTACATTATGAAAGAGGGTCCGGGTTGCGCCGGTATTGCGCCGGGGTGCATCCCGTCTCGTCCTTGAATACGCGCCCGAAATAATTGGCGGTGGAAAATCCGCAGAGGCTTGCGATATGTTTGATTGGCTCGCGGGTCTGGGAAAGGAACCGCCTCGCATGCCGCACGCGAACCCCAAGCAGATACTGCCCGGGCGTCATCCCATGGACACGCTTGAATATACGTATCATAGTTTCATGGGCCACGTCAAACCGGCGGGCGAGATCGGCAAAAGAAAGGTCTGTATCGAATTCTTCTTCAATAGCCTCGCGCATTGATTCGGCCAAAGGGTTTTCGCTGCGGCCAGACTGGAGGGAGTGGATCACGCCAAGAATAAGCCGGTAGGATTTCTCAGCCATGGAGAGGGGATTGGCTCCGGCATTATACATGCCCACCAGCTCCGACATCTCCTTTGCCAGAAGAGGATAGTCCTTTATCGGGAAGATCGGATAATCGGAGAACTCGCGCGGCAACAGCGGCGGCGAGGTATCGCAACAGATGCTGGTGTACTCAACCTCCCATGGCGTTCCGTCCCCATCGTAACAATACCCGTAGGGGCCCGGACGCTCGATAACAAACATGCTCCCGGCGGGGACGGCAAAGGTTTTCCCTTCACCGAATACTACCCCCTCCCCTTCAATCGACCGCTGCAATAATATCCTGCGCAGAAGAAGGTGGCGGCTCGACGGCTCGCTGT
Source organism: Planctomycetota bacterium (assembly GCA_016936955.1). GTDB lineage: Bacteria > Planctomycetota > SZUA-567 > SZUA-567 > SZUA-567 > JAFGWW01. The sequence goes on from JAFGWW010000128.1 coordinate 3,645, forward strand.
AGTAATCCCGCGAATCTATGCAATGCCGCCCTGCCTGATAAAGGTATACTGGCGGCACCCACTTGGTCTCGTCTGCGCTCATAATTCAAAATAATCCTAAATTTTTTAGGCTGTGTCCTGCTTACTGGGTCTTCCAGAACTTCACGCTCGGATCTGTCCACAGGTAGATGTCCAGATCTTCAGGCACTTTTCGCGAGCAATGCCCGTCGATGTGAACCATGTTGGGCATCCCGTCGTGCCGCTCCCAGGCGTAACGCCGCGTAAAGGACGCGACCATCGGCAGAAGGAGAGGACGGGCCACCCAGCTGTCTTTTGTCGGGTGTCCGTCTATGAAGGCTATAGTGTAAGTAGGGTTCTGCACCTGATTGATGCGCTTATCTGGTTTTTTCGGCGGCCAAGCTGATCCGCCGAAACCGGTGGTTCCTATATATTCATTAATTCCATAATACTTTGACTTGTCCAGTCTGGCGGAGGGGCATGACTGGAAAAGTTTGGTGTCTGCATAAATCCCCATGCCGGTATCGCAATAAAGGGTTGCGCCATACCAGGAGGAGGGTGCGTCCTCGCGCCACCAGCACCATGCATCAGGAATCCAGTCGTCATTATCCTCTGTGTAGTAGTTCAGGCACAAACTGACCTGTTTGATATTGCTTGCGCAGGCAACCGTCCTTCCCGATTCCAAAGCTTTCTGCAAGGCGGGAAGCAGGAGTGCGGCCAAGACCGAGATGATCGAGATGACCACCAGCAGCTCCACCAAAGTAAACCCGCCCCGCTTGTGAAAAGCATATTTGGAATGGCTACTCATCAGTATTCCCTTCCGCTTTATCCAAAGAAGGCGCACTGATTGTTTCTTCAGATGCCTTCTCTATCAAATCCCAAACCAACCCCGTAGACCACGCCTGCCCCGCAGATATTACCAGTTCGCGCCTGGTCTGCAACTCAACATTATAATGCCCCTGTCCGAACCATATCCGCGGCTCGGCCCAATCCTGAAGGGCGAGGGTCTGCTTGATGGCAATCGACGCGCCGGAGTCAAATGCCGCCCACCAGTTCTGCGACAGCTGGCCGCACGGCTTCTCCCCAAGCCCGCTCCAGAATGGAACCTTCTCGACCCTCTCCCCCTTAGGTAAGTATATGATGTCTGTCACTGAATCGCCAGTTCCACCGACAGTATATTCGGGGTGGATCTTGTAAACGACTTTCTTCTCCCCCTGCCCCTTGTTGTTGATACGCGTGGCCAGCGAGAGGGAACCGCCCTTGAGCGACCAACTCTGGACCAGCTCTAGCTCATCCGCCTCGGCTGACAACTCAAGCACCCCGTCGGCTGCGGCGACAACATTCATCGGGCTGTTCTTGAATTTCCCGTTCATGGTGCTCCATATGCCATAAGCATAAGGGATGCTGGGAAGATCCGCCACTAGAGAATAATCGAGGCGTATCTGGTTGCTCAAGGTTTTGCGGTCAATAATTTCCAGCACCCTTGCCCCGCGGCTCGCGTCAATGCTCACCACAACCTTGTCGTTGGAGAGGCAATACACAGGCTCGCTCAATCCGCTGAACATAGCCTTGCTGATAGTTACCCCATCGCCCACCGGCGGCAGCTTGCGCACAAAGAGCGCATACTCTTCCGCAAAGGTTCCGCTCTCCTTGCTCTGAATAATCTGCAGGGTATATTTCTGGAGGGCCAGCTCGTTCTGAGCCAGAGGCATTGAAATATCAAGGTGCTCGTTCATCCCTGATTTGATCTCATACTTCTGATCGAAAACAGATTTGTCATTCCCGTCGAGAATGATAATTCGTGCGTCAAGGTCATTCTTCGAAGCATTCTTGGCGTCAATCGCAAATGCCGCATTGGTCGCATCGCCCGCAACCATGACCTGCGTTTTCAGGGGCAGGAGCTCAACAGCACCTGCGTCGGAAGGGTTGTTTACGCGCTCTGAACTTACATACTCGATCGCGCTCTTCGTAACCAGATAAACAGGCGACGGCCCGTAAACAACGGTAAAGGAACCGTCCTTCTCCGGCACCAGCGTACCGGCCGTCCCCATCATGTCAATCCGGGTCACCTTCTGGTCGCTGGCCTTGAACGTCGCTTTGCGCCCGCCGGTTCCGTCCCAGATCACGTAGACATTCTTCTCCTTATCGTTATCGCGATAGTGATAACCGAACGAGGGCTGCTCCAACCCGGCTATCTCGCCCGCCAGCGTGCAATCGCCCATGGTCGCGATAAGGTTCTGCACGGCGTAATAGGCCGGCTTTTTCTGCAGGTCGTAATCGATAAGGCCGAAGGTATGTTCCGTGAAGTTCTGGTCGCGCCCTTCGTCCCAGAAAGAGTAAAGGAATACCCTTTTGAATCCGAGGACGTTATGGATAATCAGGCCGCGCACAAGATACTGCGTCTTGATTAGGGGGGTGACTTTTCCTGAGGGATTGTTCGGAATGGCTTCGCTGTAGCCGAATTCGGTGGAGATTACAGGCTTGTTCTCGTCGCCGTGTTTTTTGACAATCTCCCTGATCTTGCGCATGTTGTCATACATGGCCTCGGGGGCGCCCTTGGGATATCCTTCCGGCTCTTTATGCCCGCCCGCTATCTTGCAGTAGGTATGCAAGTCGAGGACATCGAAAGAGTCCTTGCCGCCAAGCTGGTAAAATTTATCAAGCCACTCGATTGACGAATCTTCCAGCCCGCTTGAGGGGGCACAGATCACGGCCTCGGGGCAGATCTCCTGCTTCTTTGCATATACTTTCTGGAGCCTGCCAAGATATGTCTCGATCGGGGTGGTTGAAAGGTCGGGCTCATTTCCGGCGCCGGCAAAAGCCCAGACGCCAAGCTTGTTCCCCTCTTCCATGTTGCGCCCGTGGGTGTAGGTATAAACGCCGATCCCTTTTGCGTAATACTTTTCATAGATGCCCTTGTCGACGACCCACCAGCGGATATGTTTGATGCCGCACTGCTGGAGAAGGTCGAGGGCTACAGTCTTATAGGCATCCGCATTCCTGTCCTCTTCCTGGCGGTTTCCCCCGCCGTCCCAGAAGTGGTTTATGCCGACCATATCCCCGAATTTCCTGCACTCAAGCGGCTTGGGCATCTGGCAGGCCTGGGCGATTACTTCCGGATATTCGCCTTCAGGATAGATTGCGGTCACACCCAAAAAAAAAAGACTCGCCGGGGGTAAAGGGATAGACCACAGATTGCTTTTCCGAGCCCTTGGCGCTTTTGACAAAACTCACCCCCTCCTGCTCCACCGACTCGAAGGGGGTTTTGGATTTGTATATCTTCCAGCCCTTGACCCCTTCGGCAAGCTTTACAAAGTCCCCCCACTTGATCAAGGCCACGCCGGACTGGATATTTTCAACCGTGAATGCAACCTTGGGTCTGGTGCCGGCCTCCAGATAAGACACGCCCTTTTCCGGCTTCATGCCCCAGATGGCGATCTCCCCGACCTGCTGCTGCTTCGCAGACTTGAGGCGGTGTATGCGGACCTGCATGTATCTCGCCTTGACGGGTTTCTTGAGTTCGAGCGACATTTTGGCAAAGAAGTCTTTCTTCTTCTCCAGAGCCTCATCCATCTCTACGCTTGCGTTGGGGGTGTAATCCTTACCGTTCTTGCTGAAGAGCAACTGGAACGAATCCGTGTCCCTTGTGGCTTCATGCAAGGCCCACACATTGACCTCGTTTACCAGATATTCACCGCCGAGGTCGATATTGACCGTGATCCAGACGCCGCCGCCCCATTTGCTGTAACTGCGGCTCTTCCAGTAACTGCCGGTGTTGCCGTCGAAGAGCACCCCGTCCTTGCCGGTCTCCACCGCTTCCGCGTCGCTTGCATACTCGCCTTCTGTAACAAATGATGTCGTCATGTCAGTAATGATTGTCTTGGTGTCTTTGGGGAAATCGGTTTTGTGCACGCCCGACTTGAGGTTGTTGCTGAGCAAAAATTTTTCGGATGCGAATGTGGTTTGGGCCACAAGCAGGATGAGCAGCGCCAGACAGAACTTCTTCGTCGAATTCATAATTATCCTTTCATGGGTTATGCAAATTTATTAATTGTTTAAAGCCTGCTGCGAACCGCCGAGGTGCTTTGCCTGAGAATAAGCTCCGGGCTCAGGACTTTCCTTGGCAATCCTTTTATTTTACCGCAGATGTATTCATCCATTCCCTTGGCCGCGTCATATCCGATCACACCCAGATGCTGCCTGACAGTTGTCAATGGCGGGGTGCAGAAGCGGCTTCCGTAATAATCGTCAAAGCCGACTATCGAAACATCTTCCGGAACCTTCAACTGTTTCTCGTGGCAGGCAAGTATTGCCCCGTAGGCCATCTCGTCATTATTGGCCACAATCGCCGTGAGTTCGGGGTTATCCTCCAGCGCCTGACGTGTCTGGAGATATCCCGCCTCCTGTGCGTATGTTGTCGGCTGATGCTTTATCAGATAAGGGCTGCAATCCTTCACGCCCTTGTCTTTCATAAATGCGGTAAAGGTGTCCGCCCTTGTCTGGTTGTCGTATATGTTTTCGCATAACCCGGAGAGGAACCCGATATTCCTGTGGCCAAGATCCCAGAGGTGCTGCAACGCCGTAACCGTCCCCTCCGCCGGGTCGGTGTCGATAAAACCGATCTCTTCAAGCTCGCACTGGCTCGCCAGCATGAAAACCGCCATCCTGGCCTTGATCAGCTTTTTCAGAATATCCTTGGATACAGTGTTGGAGAAGAGGAGCAGCACGCCATCACAGCTTCGCTCGCGGAGCACCGACAGAAGATCGAAATCCTTCTTCATCCCAGAAGCGACAAAGATTGTGGAAATATCAATCCCGTCCTTGAGGGCGTAACCCGCAATGCCGGAGAGTATGCTGGAAGTGTACGCGCTGATCAGGGGCTCAACCATCTCGATAACAACCGCAAGCTTGACCCCCCGCTGGGCAACGTGGTTCGAGAAGGTGCCCTCTTTCTCCAATATGCCCCTGATCTTGAGGCGCAGATTCTCACTGACCCCGCTCTGGTTATTGAGCACCCTGGAGACAGACGCTGTGGAGGTCTTAGCCTTTTTGGCAATCTCGACTATGTTTACTGATTTGGGCCTGACCATCACAACCGCCTTTATTTACGTAAAAAACTGCCTTCTTTTACGTATAATACTCCTAAATCGGCCATTGTCAAATCATAAGTAGCTTACTGTAAAAACCGTTTAAAGCATTATCAAATAAGCCTTTACATCACATAATAGGGCATGCAGTCTGCTGTTTTTGCCAGTTTTTCCCTGTCAAATATGCCTGACGCTATCCCGGCAGATCATTTTATATGGAAGTATTTGCTGCTTTTCGGGGGTGGAGCCTTCGAGGTTTTGCTCCAGTATATTGCACACAATCTCGGCGAGGGCCTTGTGGTCCTGTGAGATCGCGGTATGGGGCGGGGTCGCGTAGCGCGAAAAAAGCTTATGCTCGGAGGTGACCAGCGAGATATCCTGCGGAACCTGCTTATTAAACAGTGAGAGCGCATAAGCCGTTACAATGCCGGCGTTGCCTCCGGGGCAGAAGAGCGCATCAATGCCTTGTTTCAGCATCTTTCCTATCGTTTCAATATACTCGTCATCCTTGCAGATCTGGATTATGCCTTCATTCACCGGACAGCCGTGCCTTTTCAGTGCCGCTACCACCGCCTTGTGGCGCTCGTCCGCATTGCCGCTGCCCAGCGCACCATAGATAATGCACCCGATCTTTCTGCACCCCCGCTCATGGAGGTGAGAAATGGCCAGCTCCATGCCCTGCGCCTCGTCCGAGCGTACGGAATATATCCCGCTGCTTCCCTTGGGAACGTCCCGGTCAACCAGCACCAGGGGCGGCGTAAACCTTGCCGACCATGTCCTGAACTGCTCCGGATCAGCGCCAATCGCCACTCCCCCGCAGAACTGGAGATTATCCAGCCGGTCAAGGTTATTCTGGGGCAAGACCTCGATGCGGAACCCGTGCTCCGGCAGTTTCAGCGTAAGAGCCATCATCACCATCTCAAGGCAATTGCGGATCGGATAGATCTCGTCCTCCGGCAGGATAATCACCACATTCCGCTGTTTCTGCGAAACGCGCGGGTGGTATCCGTGCTTCTTGGCGATTTTCATAACCTTGTCCCGCACCTCCTCCCTGATATTCGGGTGGTGGCTGAAGACGCGGGAAACAGTGGCGGACGAGACCCCGGCAAGCTTGGCAATATCGGCTATTTTCATCTGATCGCTCCATGAGTATTGAAACAGTTTCAATTTACCCCAGCAATTACTGAAAACAAGAGAAATAATCATCCATTGTTACACCGTATTTGCCTTTATCTGTTTGAATAAGTGAATTCTGCTTCTATGCTGAGTAGTGTCAAAGCCAAGGAGATGCAATGAACGGAAGCGTTGTTGTTTTCAGGTCACCAGAAGAGGCATGTCTCGAACCTTTTGAAATTCAGCCCCTGAAGCCCGATGAGGTTCTTATAAAATCGGCCTATTCGGTGATAAGCGCGGGAACCGAGGTGGCCAACCTCAAAAAGCTGCCCAATACAGTCAGCTACGAGAATGGCTTTCCCCACTATCCCGGATATTGCGGCGCCGGATATGTGGAAGCGGTGGGCGCGGAGGTGGAAAAGCTCAAAGTCGGCGACCGCGTTATCATCCAGTGGGGCGGCCACCGTTCCCATGTCATCAAAAACGTAAAGGACGTCTTCAAAATTCAAGACGACGCCATTGATCTGATGGAAGCATCCTTTGCCCACATCGCCTCCTTCCCCTTTCTCGGTGTGCGCAAGCTGAAACTGGAGATCGGTGAGTCGGTGGTGGTTGCGGGCATGGGCATTCTCGGCGCCTTCGCCCTGCAGGTCGCAGCCCTCTCCGGCGCAGTGCCGGTTCTGGCTCTGGATTTCGATCCTTCCCGTCGTGCCCTGGCCCTGAAGCTCGGCGCGGCTGCGGCCTTCTCCCCCGACGAAGAAAACC
>JAFGWW010000003.1 GCA_016936955.1 Planctomycetota bacterium
AATGATGGAGGGTGTTCAGAGCGATAATGGTATCTCCCGCCCACATATCGATGAAGTTCCATATTATTCCGACCGTCTGCGTCTTTGCCCCGCGCAAGCCAGCCGCGAGCTTATTCGGGCGGTAGCCGTACTCCTTGGCGGCCGCGAGTATACGCTTGCGCACCTTCTCACTCACGCGCCCCTTGCCGCTCAAAGCCACCGAGACGGTGTACTGGCTCACACCCAGCAGCTCAGCCAATTCACTCTGCATCATGAGAATAATTCTCCGATTGATCTCTATAAAAGCGCAATTTACTGGTAGTCGAGCAAAGCCTCGCTCATCTTGCCTATACGTATTGGCTTTAATTTACAACAACGCCACTCCATTGTCAACATTTTTGAAATTTTCTTAAAAATGCCGGGAAGCTAGACTTGTCGGCAAAAAGGCTGCACGCTTTTAAGGGTGAATCAGGCGAGGAATTCTTCTATGGCGTCGAGGAATTCTTCGCGGTTATTGTACGCTTCCGTGGGGGCTGGAATCGAATCGCGGAAAGAACGGCCGTAGCGTTTGGCGACAATTCGGGTATCGGCTATTATGACCACGCCGCGGTCGGTCTTGTGCCGGATAAGGCGGCCGAAGCCCTGCCTGAAACGCACCACAGCACTGGGCAGGGAGTAGCCCATAAAAGCGTTCGCTCCTTCGGCCTCGACCTGCTCGCGCCGGGCCTCGATAACCGGATCGGTAAAAACCTGGAAAGGAAGCCTGGCAATGGCAAGACAGGACAAGGCCTCACCCGCAACGTCAACCCCTTCCCAGAAAGAATGGGTGCCGAGAAGGACAGAGTGGATGTCGCGCTTGAAGGTGGCGGTCATGCTCTCGCGCGAACCGGACTTGCCTTGCGAAAGTATGGTAATACCGTCGCCGAGCATCTCGCTGTTGAGGATATCGCTGGTTTTGGAGAGCATGGAGTAGCTGGTGAAAAGTCCCATTGCCCTACCCTTGCTGCGACGGAAAACCTCGGAGAGAAGCACACCGAGTTCAGCGGCATAATCCTTGCCGCGCTCGTTCGGCTCTGGCAGAAAAGCGGGAACCATGACCAAGCACTGCTCGGGATAGTTGAAGGGCGTGCCCGCGTCGAACTCTATAAGCCTGTTCTTGTCGATAAGGTCGACGCCGATCCGCTTTTTGATAAAGCTGAAATCGCCGCAGACGGACATGGTGGCGGAAGAGAAGACGACTGAACGCTTTCTCGAATAGACCTGATCGTTAAGAAGTTGACCTATCTTTATCGGCGCAGCCATAACCCGAACCCCGCCCATCTTGCCCGTTACCTGCTCGATCCAGTAAACGTACTCCTTGTTCTCCGCCTTGAGGACGAAATCAAGATCTTCGGTAATCTCCCGCACCCACTGGCACGAGGCTTCAAGGTCACGCAGAAAATCCCGTTGGTAATGAATCGAACCACTCTCCATCTCCTTGAGGTTGTCCCTCACGGCTTCGACTGCACGCATAATTTCGGCCATGGCTGAGATCAACGCGCGGGTTGCCCCATCGATAGGCTCCCACTGCTCAGGTCGCTTGCGCTCCCCCCAGAAGCGGATGCAACCCTCGTCGCTGCGATGCTCCATTAGGTGCTCAAGGGCGGAGAAGAAGTTCTTGATGGCTGGTGATATCTCATCAAGAGACATAACCGCCTTGTCGAGATGGTGGATGGTCTGGGCCCGGAGTTCATGGCCAGCCTTGCAAGAATCAGCCTCGACCTGATTTTGAATGCTTACCAGAAGCCCGGTACCACCCTTCTTCTTGGCTGCGCGGTAGAGACGACCGAGGACAAACCCGATACGCGAGCGGGAGACCTCGACCGAAAGGTGGCTGGTTGCGGCGTTCTCAAGATTATGGGCCTCGTCGAACACGATATGCTGGTAAGGCGGCAATGCCGGATTCTTCATATTAAGGTCAGCAAAAACAAGCGAGTGGTTAGCCACCACGATATCCGCCTCCGTCGCCTTGGCCCTCGCCTTGCGCAGAAAGCAGCGCCCGTTATACGCGCACGCCTTGCCCATGCACTCATCGCCGACGGTGCAGAGCTTTGCCCACACATCGTAAAAACCGGGACGGTCTGATACTATGTTCTCGGAAATATCGCCTGTTGATGTCCAGACGCTCCAGGGCAGAACATTTACCAGCCGCATCCTCTCGTCGGCGGTAAGTTCGACATTCGCCTGTTTGAGGACATAAAAGAGCTTCCGCAGACACAGGTAATTGCCCCTGCCCTTGAGTATGGCGGATTTAAAATCAAGGCCGAGGATTTCCTGTACCAGCGGGAGGTCTTTTTCGTATAGCTGGGACTGAAGATTCTTGGTGTTGGTGCTGAGGACAACCGGGGTTTTATTCTTCGTCGCCATCAAAACAGAGGGAATTATATACGCGAGGCTCTTGCCGATGCCGGTTCCGGCCTCAACCATCAAATGCTTGTCGAGATTATAGGCTTCGGAAACCTTGTGGGCCATTTCGACCTGCCCGTCCCGTTTTTCATAATTATCGAGCTGTTTTGAAAAAAGGCCATCCTCGCCAAGAACACCGTCAACCTCTTCGGGTACGATCTGCTCCAGACTTTCGGAAGGGTCTGGGATCTCGCGGGGCTGCGCGTTTACCGCGCCGGCTTTGTACAGCATTTCAAGGGGTGGATTTTCCGCACCGAAAGATTCGGTAAGGATATCTGATTCAAGCCACTGAAAATACTCTCGATAGGGATGGCCGCGACGGGTTGCGAGAAGGTAATTGATCTCCTTTACGATGGCGAGAGGCATGCTGCGCGCGCGCTCCATGATCTTAGACCAGAGCTTAAGGAGCGTTTCGCAATCGTCGAGGGCGCGGTGGGCACCGCCGGGCTGGAGTTCGAGTAACTCCGCCAGCAGGCTGAGACTATGCCCGGAAAAGCCGGGAAAGCAGATGCGGGATAGCTCGACCGTATCAATTACCGTATTCTTGAAGCGATCCTTCGTTGCGTTACGCAGGAAAGAACGCTCAAAAGCGGCATTGTGAGCAATACATAAACAGTCTTCGGGCAGGAAGTCGAGGAAATCCGCAAGCACCGCGTCGACTGACCTCGCCCCCTCCAGCATTTTGGGGTTAATTCCGGTAAGCTTTATAATTCCTGGGGAGAGCGGAACTGGACTGGAAACGAATTCGGAAAACCGCTCGGTAACCTCCCCGCACCGCATGACCGCCGCGCCGACCTCTATAATGTGGTCGCTGTACGGATCGGCACCAGTGGTCTCCAGGTCGATCGCGACTACATTATCGTAGGGGCCGTTATGATTTTTGCCGGGGAGGATCATGCTTTTCACGTTTTCTTGAATGTCAAAAAGGATATTTTGAAGCTCTTCAATATTGACAGGGACGGGCCGGTCTGTACACTCGTAAAAGAAGATGAGGACAAAAAAGATGCCCTCCGCCTATCGCAGAGGGCACCCGTAACCTGCTCGCGATTTCTTATGCCGGGCTGATGGCGCCGACGGGGCATTCACCAACACAAGCGCCGCAGTCAACACACTTATCGGCATCGATAGTGAACTTCTGGTCGCCTTCGCTGATAGCCTCAACGGGGCAAGCGTCTTTGCAGGAACCGCACATGGTGCAGCTGTCGGAAATTACGTGTGCCATGATTATCTCCTAATCACATTGTCCTAAAGGATTTCCAATATAAAACCTCTTTTCAATTGTTTATAAGTTTATATAGTAGCATTTGCAACGCAATGTCAAAGTTCACATATCTGCTATTTATACGGAGTCTAAATTGAGCCACAGCGAGCACAAACATCATCCAACCTCTTCCCCACACGCCGTTAACGGAAATTCCATCGACGAGGCTTGGAAAGAATTCGTCGGTTTTCTTAAAAACAAGGAATAGAGGATAACCAAGGCTAGACGTATTGTGCTTGAGTGCGCCCTTAAGCGGGAGGACCATTTCCGCGCTGACGATATTGCCGCCGTCCTCGCAAGAGGCACCGACAGGGTCAGTCGCGGAACGGTATACCGCACCCTTGCCCTGATGGTAGAAACGGGGATGCTTCGCCAGACCCGCGACAGCGACACCCACGTCCATTATGAACGTGTATGGGGGCACCCCCACCACGAACACATGATATGTGACTGCTGCGGAGCCTTTATCGAATTTTCCGATGACAAGATAACCAAATATCTTGAGCATGAATGCAAATCAATAAACTTCAAGGAACGCACCCACCGAATAGTCATCTTCGGAGTATGTGAAGACTGCCAGAAACATAAAAGCGCCAAGTAGCGAAAAGCAACTCAGCGCAATCATATTCAATCATATTTCCGCGCCTTGACCCCCAAAAGGTCGAGGCGTTTATAATGCGAGTTCAGCCGTTTCATAAATCCAACATAATCGCGGTTTTCCTTATCGCTCCATAGCACATCCGAAAGTGCACAGGCGCGCGGATAAAGCATATAGTCGACCAACTCGCCAGTTGGCATATACTCACACCACACCTGCCCCTGACCGCCCAGTACGCCTGAGCGCAGCTCAGGCGGGAAATCAGCCCCGGGTTCGTTCGAGTATATTTTCTTGAGGTCAATAATCCTGTCGTTAATCGCCAGGGGTTCGTCCGGCGAGTCTGACTGGGGGGAATCGAAATAAGTCCAGTCTGTCGTAGCGTCGATAACCTTCCGGCCGCTTTTGAGTGCGGCGAGGGCATCTTGCGAATTCGCCCGCCAACGCATTACCATCGCATCGTCCGGGATCGCGCCGCCTTCAACAATTTCATCCCAACCAATAATGGACCTCCCGTGTGCGGCAAAAAGTTCGGCAAGTCTGGTAGTAAACCACCCCTGCACACCGCGGTCTGAATTTATGCCCAGTTCCACCATCCGCTTCTGAACCTGCTTGGAAAGGCTCCAGTAATGGGTGGGAACCTCGTCGCCACCGATATGAATAATGCGGGAAGGGAACAGATCGCAAACGGTATCCACAACCGCCGCCAGAAAGTCTAGCGTCACAGGCTCGAGATTGAGGACATGTTGGTTTACTCCCCAGTGACAACATACTTCCGGCCGATATCCTGCCGCACCGAACTCGGGATATGCAGCGATTAGAGACTGACAATGTCCGGGAAGGTCGATCTCGGGGACAACGGTAACTCCGCGCGCATCGGCAAAAGCTACAATTTCTTTTATCTCTTCCTTGGTATAATATCCGCCGTGCCTCTTGCCATCAAACTTACGAGGCCGTTCGCGCTCATGGCCGATCAGAGTTTCGTCACGGAACCCGCCGATCTCGGTTGCAAGTGGATAGCCATCGACCGGAAGACGCCAGCCCTGATCGTCGGTAAGGTGCCAATGGAAGACATTGTGTTTGTGCATGGCAGCAAGATCAATATACCGCTTGACCATCTCAGCATCTGCAAAATAGCGGCTAACGTCCAGATGCAGCCCGCGCCATTTAAAGACTGGCGCATCATCCACAATCACACCGGCAATGCTCCAATCTGCTCCCTGCATGACGGAGTCAGAGTAGACGCTTTCGGGAAAGAGTTGCAGAAAAGTCTGAACCGCCCGGCATAAGCCATGTCGGTTTTGCGAAGAAAGATGCGCCCCTTCAGACCCGACCTTCAAGGTGTAAGATTCATCGGGAAAATCAAGGTTGCCCGCACCGGCATCATCCCCCTGATCCACTTTAAGTAAAATATCATGGGAGGCAGCTTCTTTTCCCTCAATCACGGGGATATCATAGCCGGTTGCACACCTAAGCCTTTCAGCCAATACCTCTGCCGTCGCCGCCAGATTGTCACAACCGGAACAGACGATGGACGATTCGGGAATCAAAAACCATTTACCGGGCAACGATTCAACACGCTTCGGGAGCGGAATGATGTTCATGTCAGATCCTTTATAAAAAAGCTTTCAGGCAACCGGCACACCGGCTTCATGCCATATGGAAGAAAGTTCAACTACAATGCCATCCTTCATGGCCTTGTCTATCGCCATTGCGGTAATGTTTGACCTAAGGCCTTCCTCGATTCCAGCCATCGGCGGTTTGCCTTTAAACATGGTTTCTACTATGCTTTTAGCAAGAAAACCGTCTGCCCCACCGTGACCACCGGAAGATCCGGTACCGAGCTGTCTGCGCTCAGAATCGTAGCCAATCGTCTGCATCTCTATCTCACCGGTAAGAACGTCAGCCCTCAGAGTCCCACGGCCCCCGCAGATATACATCCTGCGCTCAGGAATAGAGGTGCTGCAGTTGGTGTGAAAAGTGACGCGTGCGCCTTTGTAACATTCAAGAATGGCGACCTGATTGTCCACGATGTCCTTCTCCGCGGTAAAAGGATTTTCGTCATGTATCCTAAGCCACGAGGAAAAGGCATCCCGGCCAGACTCGCTCTTGCCGATTCGATCCACCTCGCCCGCATTTTCGGGAACGAAGAAATCGCATCCGCCGAAACTGGCAACCCGTTTCGGCAGATCGTCAAGTATCCATAGTGCAAGGTCAATATCATGGCAGCATTTTTCGAGCAGATGGGAACCGGCGTTTTTCTCCAGCCTGCGCCAGTCGCCGTGGATATACCCGCCATGGTCGAAATGGAGCGTCTCGTTAAACTCCATGCTGATTATCTTGCCGATCTCGCCGGACTCGACAATTTCCTTTATTTTCTGATAATGAGGGCTGTAGCGAAGAACGAGTCCAAGGGAGAAGACGCGTCCCGATTTTTTCCAGGCCTTTTTCATGTCAAGGCAGTCGGCAATTGAAGTCGCGAGGGGCTTTTCGCAAAACACGTCCTTACCCGCCTCGAGAGCCGCGATTGCATGCTCTCGGTGGCAGCAGTTCCACGAGCCTATGAATACCCAATCAACATCCTGAGCGCCGACAAGCTCCGCCACACTGCCGCAAACCCTTATACCATCCCCATAATTCTCCTTGGCGGCCGCTACCGATTTGGGCTCGGGATCGAACACGGCAACAACCCTGACATCCCCGCTGTTTTGCAGGACATTATTGACAACGCCCCTTATCCGCCCGCCGCAGCCGATTATTCCTATGTTTTTTTCACCCATCTCGCTCTCCATGATTGCCAAACCAGCACAGCCCAGTATAATAACCATATGCCTTATAAAAGCAGAATACGCCAGAAGCAGAGGGTTTGCCATGTCACAATCAATCATTGTTTATGACAAAATCAACCATCTAGCCATCCACACCCTACCCGAGGGCGAGGAGGACATCCACTGCAAATACGGGTTATGGATATGCCAGGCATATAAAGCCGGACGCCATCAACCGCTCCACGACTGGCAATATCGCTATTTCGAGTTCTTTTGTATCTCCCACCTGATTGAGGGAGCGGGAAGGCTTATCACCCCCGACGGAACCGACCGGAACTTCGCCATGGGCGACGCGGTCATAGTAAGTCCCGGTTTCGTACACCGTTATGGTGGCAACAACGACATATATTGCGAGGACGTAATATGCTTCGCCGGCCCCATCGCAGAGAGGCTGGTGGCGTGTAACATCATAAACAACGGTATAGTACATATCGGTAAAGGGCGAAGGTTGCTGCCTATAATAGACATGGCCATCTCCCCTTCCGAGGAGAACCAGATCAGAGCCAATATTGCCCTCCAGAAACTGCTGGTGGATATCTATTCCGAGAACGTACGCAAACGCCGCCCAAGCGCACTCAGCAAGCTTCTTGACGAGATACAGGTGCAATACGACAAATGGTGGACAGTTCCGGAGATGGCCGCATTCTGCCATTTGAGCGAGAACCAGTTCAGGCGTGTCTTTCAGAAAGAGACGGGATTGAGTCCGAAACATTATATCGAAAGATTAAAGATGAAGTTCGCGGGGATGATGCTGGCCGAAGGCGGCGCGTCAATACTTGAGGTGGCGGAAAAGCTCGGGTACGGAGACCAGTTCCATTTCAGCAGACGCTTCAAACATATTGTAGGTGTATCGCCAAAGGAATACAAAGAGAAGACGAAATCCCTCGGCGGTTCCTATTAGAATCAAAAAGGCAGACCCGACATTACACGGGTCTGCCCGCTCTCAATATTAATAAGAGTGATTATTTCTTGCTCTTTGGCGCTTTATAGATAACGGCTTTCAGATCGCTGATCATCAGATCTTTCACATTCCCACCGCCCTTGCCGATCAGGATCGACAAGGACTTGATCGGACGGTGAAGACTCCCATCATTGTCGCCGCCCCAGTGCTCTCCCTTTATTAGGCTATCAACCCTCACGGTGACGTCGTGCCACTCGCCATCGCTTTTCAGCTTGAAATGCGGGCCTTGATGAGTCTGACCGGTGGAATCACCGATACGCAGATTGTATGAATCCGCTGTCTTTGAGCAGAGCTTGAAGGTTATATACTTAATTTCATAGTCTTCCTTAAACTCCACCTTTCTCGTAGCCGCGACATAGGTTCCGGCAGCGGTGAAGTCACCGTTCATCTTGACTGCATAATCCTTTTTCTTCGGCTGATCCTTCACAACTTCTATATTACCCTGCGCCCCGCCAAACTCTTCGCCACGGGTGAAGCCCCATTTCAGTTCGCCCTTCTCAAGTTCTTCGTCGAGAGAAACCGTGGTCAGGTGAGTAGAGCTTTTATTTTTGAGCACCACGCTGCTGATGCAGAGGTCGCCCTTCTTCGTCCCGCCGCAGGTCGCGCCACCAAGAATGAAGTAAATTCCATTCCCCCACGGGCCATCCCACACCCCATCTTCCTTGCCGCCCCAATGCTTATATTCTATCGCTCCGGGAGGAAGCGTCCCCTCTTTCCGTTTGGAGAACTTGCCTGGATCAAAGGTGAATTTCTCCCACGAGCCTCTCTTCTTGAACCTGTAGCCAAGCTGATGGCACTGCGAGCCACCGTCAATATAACGAACGCCGAACTCATCACCTGTGTCAGACTTGGCGTAGAAGGTGATCTCGTCAATATCTTCCTTGGGAATAGACCGCCCAGCCTGCACATAACTTCCACCGCCGGTGAAATCGCCGTGAAGCTTCAATGCCGGGCGTTTGCTCTTCGGGGCTTCCGTATCCTCGATCAGACTACCGGTCGCGCCCTTGAATTCCTCGCCAAGGCCGAGCCTGAAACTGCCGTTGGGTTTGTCTTCTTCGATGAGGTCAATTGATTCCGAGGCGTAAGCGACACAATTAGCCGCAAAAGCCAGAAAAAGCATTATGAATAATTTACGCATCACACAGTCTCCTTACCGCTTAATGAAATTACCTGAAACATCCTTCCCTATTACAAAACAAACCCGGGTTTGCCCCTCCGACAAAGGAACAAACCCGGTTACACAACAATATCACTACAGCGCGAACTCTACGGTCATGATCTGTCCTTTACCGACGGTAACCTCCACGCTCTTGCCCTTTGCCGCAAGGTCGCTTTCTTTTTCTTCCGAGAGCTTGCTGACGCAGGCGCTCTTGAAATCAAACCCGGCGGTCAGGGTGGTTTTGATGTCCGAGGCTGTCGGGTTGAAGAAGCGAACCATTACGCTGTCGCGGGTATCGGCCTTGGTTACCGAGCTGAGAACCACATTCGGATCTGAGATTTCGATAAAGCTGGTCTCGGTTGCAAGCTTACCGCTCTGCCTGCCGAACTGGCAAGCCTTGAGAGGATGATTGAAGGCAAGCGAATCCCGATATACACCGTCTTTTTCCCATGCGTCTCCGTGGGCAAGCACTGCGTATTCGTGGGTATACTGGCCGATGGACTGGGCGCTCTCGTCGCCGGGATACTCCATCCAGAGGCGGTTGTCACAGGGGATGCGCACGCGCACGCTGCGGACAAGGCCCATGGCGATGGTGTTCTGCCCTTCTTCACCGATGATCTCGTAATCCTTGGTTGAACGGGAGAAGAGAGCGAGCCCCCTGCCCTTATCCTGCACGTCGCACCATAGCTGGAAGGGATGACGCGCAAGTTCGCAACTCAGATCGGGGGTGGTCGAGTAGTCTGTTACGCTGAAGGAACCGTCGGCGCTGGTGGTCTTGGCCGAGTTGCCGGTGGGGAAGCAGACCTTGAAGTAATGGTCGCGGGCGGTATTGTCCACCACCGCCTTGATCTCGACAAAACGGCTGCCCTTCTTGAGGGTTACGAAAGTCGTAACCGTAAGGTCGACCTTCTCGCCGGAACGCTCCTTGATCCCGAAATCGAAGCGGGCGGGAACCTTCATGATCTTCCTGATCTCGAAGGTACAGGTAAGGGGGCCGTGGGTAACGCAGGCGACTTCCGCCTCCTTGCCGAGCGAATTGATGATGGCGTCACGGTCAGGCGAATGGGCCATCCACATGTTGCCGTCATCACCAGCGTCGAGGAAATAATTGAGGTTATCATAGGCGTTGCCGCTCTTGAGATCAGTGACATTGAAGGTGCCGTCGGCGTTGATCTTGAGCGAGACGTGCTCGTTGCGGGCGACGTTCATGCCCACCAGCATATCATTCTTGATAATGCGGGGCGCGTCCCAGTCTTCGTGCGGGTACGGATAATCCTTCTTCGCCGACCACTTGATCTTGTAGGTCTTGTAGCCGAGAGCGGGGATGCTGTCCGCCCAGAAGGCAATGCGCACGCGGGTGCAATAATATGGCATATTGCGGCTGCGGGGATGATAAATTCCGCCACGGGTTTCCTCGCGGGATATTTCCTGAACCTCGCACGTCTTGCCGTTCATATCTTCGAGAATCACATCAGTTAGGACGACATCGGCCGGAATATCGACGTAGGCCTCCACAACCTCGCTACGGGCGAAAGCTGCTGTGTTATTGACACTGAGGAAGGTGCTTGCGTCGTCGATAGACTTGGTGTTGATCTCTTTCGTGATATTGTTGAGAGCCTTGCGCTCGCTTGCCTTGGCAATAAGCCCGGCTTGCTTGATACGCGAGACAACGCCTTCGGAAAGTTCGCATGGCCCGAGGCCGTGGACCGAGTCGTGGGCGTGGCTCTGGAAGAGAAGCTTCCATGCCTTCTTGAAATACGTCATGGGGTAACGGTCGATGCCGGAAGCCCACGCCATAGCAGCAAGCGGTTCGGCGTAACGGATAAGGCGGCTCTCGGTTTTTGCATTCTCAAGCTTGATCTCGGGGTGAATGGTAACCACATCGCTGTGCACCGCACCGACAGGGCCGTCGCGCATAGGTCCCTTGACGAGCTGGAGCTTATCCTTCTGCTTGCCGAGAGATTCTTTAAGCTCGCTCAGGTAAGCGCCGAGGGTGCTGTGGTTAATCTCGTACTCGTCTCCGAACTTGTCCTGCATCTCCTTGATAATATCGGGGATCAGCGGATGGGGCTCGGTAAAGTCGGTGCCATCGAAGAAGAGCAGGGTTTCGGGCGCGGCGGTGCCTTCTACAGATTCGAGAGTGCGCTTGAAGCCCATCTCGATATTCTTGCTGTGATACGAGGTCTCGGGATCGAGAATCTCGTGGAAGAAGGGATAACCTTCCGGGTCAGCAGTATGCATAACCTTGCCGAGGGTGCCGTAATCATACTTCCAGCCCTTATCCCACGGGTCGCGGTCATATACAATCGGAATATGCCCGGCAAAGAAGAAGTTCCAGCGCGCCTCGCGTCCCAGTCGAGAGGCGAAGACCTTGGTGCCGTCCGGGGCTTCCCAGATAAATTCCGGAAGCTTGGAGCGGACCGGGTTCATGTATTTGTAGAAGATGATGATGTCGATACCAAAGTGCTTGTAGATCTGCGGAAGTTGGGCGATCTGGCCGAAAGAGAAGACGTTATAGCCGCAGTTGAGAACGCTACCGTAATCTTTCGAGACCTGCACGCCATACTGGAGGTTGCGGATAACGCACTCGCCGTTGAGAGTCGCGCAGTCGGGAAGGCTATACCACGGGCCGATTTCAAGCTTGCCTTTGGCAATAAGATCGCGTACCTCTTCCTCGGCTTCAGGGCGGATTTCGAGATAGTCGTCAAGAAGGCCGACCTGTCCGTCCATGAGGAAGGATTTGTAATTCTCGTTCTCGCGCATTATCTCGAGAAGATGGTCGATGCATTCGACAAACTTCATGCGCGTGTGCTCGAACTCCCAACGGAATTCACGGTCCCAGTGTGTGTAGGATACGATATGGACTTTCTTTTTCATTTGTCTGCCTTTGACTTATCGGTGTCCAACAGGATATACGACAAAATATTTATTCGATGAATTCGATGATCTCATCGAACTTCTCGGCGTAGTGGCTACAGAGCGCTTTCGTACCGCTCTTGATGATATTGCCGTCAGCCACGCCGAAAGCGGAGAAGCCGGCGAGAACGATGGACGCCACCCCCGCGCCGCTGTCTTCGATGCCGATAACGTGGTGGCGTTTGTCGAAATCAATGCCAAGACCGACACGGGAAACCTCGGTGTAAAGCCATGGATGCGGCTTCGGCGAAAGTTCTCCGAGGGTTCCGGGACTTCCTTTCTCGAGAGGATAACCGGCGGTGATGATGGAATCGTAAAATTCCTTCGGATCACCGAGGCCCATGGTCTCGAAAGCCGAGATAATTTCCGGCCAGGCTTTTTCGTAAAGGCCGGAGGTTACGAGGCCGAGCTTTATGCCCATACTTTTAAGCTCGAGCAGGAATTCCTTGATGCCGGGGGACGGGGTAAAGGCGCCCTTCCTGCCGTGGCCCTGCATGATAGCTTCAAGCTCCCGGCGGGTGTGTTCGAAGTAAAAGGCTCGAGCCTCCTCCACATCCTTGTCCTGGCAATATTTATTGATGCAGTATTTGAGGTGCTCAGAAACGCTGTGGCCGGAGACGTAAGGAATGTCGGAATCTTCAAGCTGGAAATTCTTGTCGCCAAGCAAGCTGGCGGTTGTCTGCTCTATGATCCAGATCCAGAACTCCTCGCTACGCACGGTGGTCCCGTCAAGATCCATCAGCACCGCCTCGACCGGTTTCTCTACCTTCAGTTCATGAACCGGATAATAAGCAGGGTAACCCATGGCAGAATTGACGAAAGCCAGCGCCCTGTCCTCGAAGTTGATGAATTCGACCTTCCGATCGCCGGTGCTAACAATACTCACCACACCGTTCTCGCCGCTGCGGTGGTATCCGTCGCTGCATTTCTCAAGAACAAGCATCCCCGAATCGCCGCCCACCGGGCCGATTCCCGGTATCACAATGGTCTCGCTGATACTGGCTGTCATCTCGTCTCCATTTTTTGCTTGACTGTTACGTAACAGCATTTAATACTATATATCATGATTGTCAAGAGTGTGCTGCCGATTTTGATGATGTTTTTTGCTTTTATCACTGCATTACGATTTTTTTAAGGTGTCTGTGGCGGAAGCTGGCAGGTTTACGTATTATCTATTGAATATGGACAAAATCCCATGATTTCCGGACGCACCATGGTAAACGACAGAATAAAGAAATATCTTTTCAGGATAATCGAGAAGGCCAACGCCGGGGACAAACTCCCCAGCGTACGGGAGATGCAGAAGCGCTTCAACTGCTCCCACGCCACCATAGACAAGGCCCTTAACGAACTGGATCGGGACGGCCATATCGAGCGCCTCGCGGGACGCGGAATCTTTGTCGCAACCCGGGAGAAGCGGATTCTCGCCGAAAAGAAGGCGGAGATCCAGAACGGCAACGTTATCTACGCCTACCCCGACTATATAAGTTATGAATTCTCCATCATCACCCAGCAGGCGGAAGCAGCCTCCGTTCGCGCCGGTTTCAACCTCGTAAACATGAAGATGAAGATCGACACCACCTATGAGTATCTTCTTGAACGCACCAGAAGCACCCGTGATCTTGCAGGCGTCATTATCCTCTCCAACGGCTCACCCTTCGAGAGCAAGGTACTGGATGAGCTTGCCAGACTCGGGAAACCCGTAGTAATAATCAACCCCAAGGAAGAAAATGAAGCGAGTGAAACGCTTCATTACGTATATCCCGATCACTTCCGGAGCGGATACCTGCTCGCGGAACACATGCTTGACCTCGGGCACAAGGCAATCGCATATATCCACAACGAACCGACTACGCTCATGTCGAGGCTGCGCTACAAAGGTATCAAAGCCGCACTTCAGGACAAGGGCCGCAAGCTTGGGAGCCTCCTGCGCTCGAAAGAGACCACGCGCCAGTGGGAGGATTCGACCAAGGTGGCATACGAGTGGACGAAGAACCATCTTTCCGACGAGAACCGCCCTTCCGCCATCATTTATGACTCCATGAACGGCTGCGTCGCCGGAATCCGGGCGATCAACGATCTGGGGCTGAAAATCCCAGAAGATGTGGCTATCGCCTGTGAAGGACAAGGGTTTTACGACGAGTACCTCTGCCCCCGCATAACCGCAGCCCTTTATGACTACCGCGCCCTCGCCACAAGGGCGGTGAATATCATCCGTGACAATCCGGCACGCGCGCGGAGCGAGGTTATTCCCGTAAATCTTCAGGTCAATGAAAGCACATGAGGCTGAAGCATCTTACGGTTGCGCCCTCCCCTCAAAAGTGTAGAATGGTGTGGTTGACAAATTCGCCCGCACCACACGCGACCTGAGGAATAGAAAATGCCACTTATACCTGCCATTCCCCCCTTGCTCTCCGGCGGCGTAATGCTGAGTTGGAGTTGCACCTGCGCCTGCCGCCACTGCCTTTACCGTTGCAGCACAGGGCACACGAATAAATTCATGTCGGAGGATATGATCGACAAGGTTTTCTCCGCTCTCTCCGAGGAGCGCTCATTGTCTGGGGTTCATATCGCAGGCGG
Organism: Planctomycetota bacterium; assembly: GCA_016936955.1. Taxonomy (GTDB): domain Bacteria; phylum Planctomycetota; class SZUA-567; order SZUA-567; family SZUA-567; genus JAFGWW01. The sequence continues at coordinate 14,725 of JAFGWW010000003.1, forward strand.
CGAGGCGACGCTGAACTGGGATCGCCTGGAATACGCCCTCAAGTCTGCTAATAAACACGGCGTGCGCATCGACTATCTCGAGACCAACGCAAGCTGGTGCAGCGATTACGAAACTGCACGGGAGGGGTTCAACCGGCTTCAGGACGCGGGGCTTGAGGCGGTCCTGATCAGCGCCTCCCTTTTCCACAACGAGTTTATCCCTCTGAAAAACACGACCAACGGGATAAATGCCGCCCGTGACACTTTCGGCTACGGCGGGGTTATTGTCTGGACGCCAACCGTGTACGAACTGATGAAAGAGCATCTGGAGGACAACCGCACCCACACCCTGCGCGAGAGCTGCCAGCTCATAGGCCTTACCCCGGAAACTGGAGATATATGGCGCCTCCATAATTACCTGACCCCCGGCGGAAGGGCTGCAGAAAGCCTGAAAAGTGGGCTGGAACGGTTCCCGCCCGAGCATTTTATCGACGAAACCTGCGCCGCCTCTCTGGAACGCACCGGGCATTTCCACATCTCCCCGGAAGGGCACCTATTCACCGGCCACTGCCCCGGCATTTCTGTCGGTAAGGTTGGCGATTTTCATCCCGAAATCACGGCGGAGAATGCACCCGTTTTCCGCGTTCTTTACGAAAAAGGCCCCTGCGGGCTGATGGAACTGGCGAAGGGCGAGTTCAAACCGAGTGAAGACGGGTATATCGGTAAGTGCCACCTATGCCTTGATATCAGGAAATTTCTCCATAAAACCGGGCGTTTCCCAGACCTCTGCCCGCCGGAATTTTATGAGGCCATATAACCCAAGCTGCAACTCGCTGTTATAAAACATGGCGGATAATGTAATTGTCCGCCTTAACTTCATGCGGTATAGAGCATGTAGCATTTTCCGGAAGACGCATGAGGGCGAGGCATGAAAATCTCTGCAAACAAGAGGATTACGCGGTTTATCAACGGAAACAGGAAAATTCCGACGATTATAGCAATAGCAACCTTCACGCTTTCCCTTGGAATTCTTGCTAGCATCCATGCAGGTATTTTCTTCAGCGACAGCATGGATGCCAAGCATGCAACCGGTATTTTCATGTGCATGCTGTGCGCCTTGTTTGCCGCAATTTACATTCTCTCCGAATTTATCCTTCCCGCGCTGCATAAACACAGAAAAAGGCGGCACGAAGCCCAAAAGCAACCTTAATCGTAAACATCCCTTGACATTCCTCCCCACGGCAAAGATAAATATATATTACAGAATCGGTTAGAGGAAGCCGTGCCTGAAAGGCAGTGATACTTGCTGCCTTATATTCATTGTAAACATATTCAGCCTTAAACCGGAGTAATTGCACCATGAGCAGTTTCAATTCAATCGCGGCCAAGAGGATCGCGCAGATTATCAATTTGAGCGAGGAGGAGATTGTGGGGATGCTGGTAAAGCCCCCCAAACCGGAGATGGGGGATATCGGCTTCCCCTGCTTCACCCTCGCCAAAGCATTGAAGAAAGCCCCGCCCCAGATCGCGGCCGAGCTTGCAGGTAAGGTTGAGCAGGGAGCACCATTCAGCGAAGCCAAGGCGGTGGGCCCTTATCTTAATTTCATCATCGACGAGAGCGCCGTAGCCGCCTCCACCGTCGGCGCGGCTCTGGCCTCCCCGGAGAACTGGGGCAAATCTGAATCCGGCAAGGGCAAGACCATGGTGATCGACTACGGCAGCCCCAATATCGCCAAACCCCTCGCCATCCACCACATGCGCACCAACGTGATTGGCGCTGCCCTCATGCGTATCTATAAGGCTACCGGCTGGAATGTGGTCGCTATCAACCACCTCGGCGACTGGGGCACCACCTTCGGCCAGTTAATGGTGAGTTATAAAAAAGCCGAGGCGGAAAACCCTGACCAGCCTGTCGACGTGGACGCTTTGTTTAAGCTTTATGTAAAATTCCACGCCGACATGGAGGCAGACGAGAACCTCGGGAACGAAGCGCGCGACTGGTTCAAAAAGCTGGAGGATGGCGACGAAGAGGCCAAGCGCCTCTGGAAGAGTTTTGTCGACGCCAGCATGAAACCGCTCTACAAGATCTATGGCCGCCTTGGCATGCACTTCGACCACTACCTCGGCGAAAGCTATTTCGAGGACAAGATGGAGGCCACCGTCGAAAACATCAAGGCAAGAAATCTCTTGAAGGAGAGCGAAGGCGCCATGGTGATCGACCTCGAGGAATACGGCATGCCCCCCCTCCTCGTCCAGAAACGCGACGGCGCAACCACTTACGCAACCCGCGACCTCGCGGCAGCCGAATACAGGCACAAGGAATTCAGCTTCGACAAGTGCCTCTACGTGGTAGCCAACCAGCAGGAACTCCATTTCCGGCAGGTCTTCAAGGCGCTGGAACTGATGGGGTACGACTGGGCAAACGGCTGCGAGCATATCAAGTTCGGAATGCTCTCCCTCGGGCCCGGCGTATTCGGAGAGAATAACGGCGAAGCCATAACCGGCTCCACCCGCAAAGGCGTGGTCATCTTCCTCGCAGACGTCCTCGACCGCGCAGTTGAAAAAGCGAAGGAAATACTTCTCGATAACGCCCGCAGCGAATCGGTCAAGGCCAATGTGGATACGCTGGCCGAGCAGATCGGCGTCGGTGCGGTAATGTTTACAGAATTCATGCAGCGTCGCATGAAAGACATCACCTTCACATGGGATCGCGCCCTCAACCAGCAGGGAGACTCCGGCGTGTACCTCCAATACACCCACGCCCGCCTCTCCTCTATTATCAGGAAATACGGGAAAGCCCTGCCGAAGGAGATTGATCTATCCAAACTCGAGACCGACTTCGAGCGCGCAGTTATGATGAAGGTCGGCCAGTTCCCGGCGGCTGTCGAGCAGGCGGCAAAGGAGAACGAGCCCAGCATCGTCGCCAGCTACCTTCTCGAACTTTGCGCGGTTTTCAACCGAATGTATACGGACAAGGAGAGACATAAGATTATCAGTGAAGACGAGATACTCTCGGCTGCAAGGGTTGGTCTTGTCGAATCGGTCCGCATCACACTGGCAAACGGCCTTGCCCTTCTCGGACTGGCCGCGCCCGAAGAGATGTAAAATAAAAGCGAAAGGATACCACCTTGGCCCAAGCCGTTAAATCAGGATTGCTTGCCTGCATCTTCGCCATTTTCTGTCTGGCCCGCCCGGCATTATGCGGCGAGGCTGTCGAAGCGGGAGCGAATTACGAGAATAACGCCGAAGCTCTGGAGAAGCGCGACGAGTTAATGGCCGCGCAGATGGAATACTCCTCGGCGCTTAAAGAGGTAGCAAAGGTGGCCGCCGAGGGCGGGGAGGATTCGGAAGCCCTCTGGTGCAGGGCGGAATTCCTCACCGAAAAGATCTTTGACCTCACAAAAACAACCGGCAACAACGAAGACGCATCCGCGACCTACAAAGGCATTCTGGACTCCTGCAAAGAGGCGGTCCCGCCACTACTCTCCGCGCGCATGCGCTGGAACACCGCGCGCCTCGAAGTCCGTCGCGGCCTGGCAAAAGAAGCGGCTGCATCGCTCGAACCTCTCGGACTAATGCGCGAATGGCTTATCTGCGGCCCTTTCGACAATGAACGCGGCAGAAACTTCGATACCAAGTTCGGCCCAGAACAAAACCCCATTGACACCGAAGTAATCTATGATGACGGCAAGCGCCCGACCGCATGGCGCAAGTTCACCTCGAAAGATCCGCTCGGCCGGATTCCTCTTGCGGAACTGATGATGCCAAACACGGAGAGCCTGGCCTACGCGCTCTGTCTTGTCCAGAGCCCGGCTGATGTGGACGCGGCCTTACGCTTCGGCAGCGATGACGGCATGGCCATCTGGGTAAACGGACAGGAGATTTTTCGCAATGCTCTTGAGCGCGAGAGCGATCTCGATCAGGGAACAGCCGGATTCAAGCTCCGCAAGGGGTGGAACTCGGTCCTGCTGAAAATTTCTCAGGTCAAGGGCGACTGGAATTTCATTTCCAGAATAACCGCCACCTCCGGCGCCCCCCTGCCCGGCCTCAAGTTTGAGAGCGACCCCGCCAGGATCAAGACCCTCGCCGCCTCGATAAGCCCCGCTGCTCCGGGAGGAGAGCTTCCTGACGTTGACAAGGGCGCGGTATCATATTTCGCCGAACTCTTGCAGGAAAATCCGCAGAGTTACCGCGAGGCGTATTATCTCGGCTATCTGCTCATGACCCGCCAACACCTCGGCCGCCACCAGATCTATGACCGCCAGCTACTGAGCATGGCTGCCCAGATGGCGAAAACAAACAGCCTATACTATCTCACTCTGGCCCGCGCCTCGGAAAACACCGACTCGACCGAAGCCGACCGCGAAGAAAACCAGAAGCGCGAAGCCCTCGGCAAGGCTATCGATATTGGCGGCGACGAGGTCGCGGCGCTGGTCAGGCTTGCAGAGTATTATTTCTATTCAATGGACAACGTAACCAAGAGTGAAGATTACCTGAAAAAAGCATTGGCTATCGCCCCCCTCTCCCTCAGCGCGCTGATGCTTGATTACGACATGTACCGCAGACAGGGATGGACAACGCAGGCACGTGAGATTGCGGAAAAGATCGTCCGCAGAAGCTCCTTCTCCGTCGAAGGCCGAATCCGCCTCGGTGAGGTTCTCAGCCTTACTGACAGAATCCCCGAAGCTATCGGCTCCTATAAATTCGCCCTTGGAGTCGACGCCACAGAACCACGCATTGTCAGAAATCTTTATAATCTCTATCTGCGCTCCGGCAAGCTTGATGAAGCGGCAAAACTTCTCGACCAACAACTCAAGCTTTTCCCCTACGACAAATGGGCGATCATGGAGTATGCCGGACTAAGGCGTAACGAAGGCAAATACGACGAGGCCCTTGCTCTTGTCAGCCGTCGCCTGTCCATATGCCCAGAGGATCACGAGGCATTGGCATTGAAGGGGCATATTTTCAAGGAGTCGGGCAAGAACGCCGAGGCCGCTGCAGAGTGGAAGAAAGCCCTGCGCCTGCAGCCTACATATCCTGAGCTGAAAAAATACCTGGCCGCCTTGACCGGCGAAGGCGAGGAGAACGGCAATGAAACGAACCTCGCCGAGTATGTGGCATCCTTTGGCAAACTTGATCCGCAGCCCGGGCAGGACCGCTATACCCTTATCGACGAGATGGCCGACACCGTAAACGCCGACGGCACCCGCACCAAAAGCACCCACAAAGTAGTGAAAGCCCTGACGCGCGAAGGTGCGGAAGACCTCGCGCGCACGCGTATTTATTACAACCCTGAATTCGAAGAGGTCACGCTGCAGTCGGCAAGGATCCTCCATCCGGACGGTCAGATCAGCCAGGCATCGTCGCGCAATTTCAACCTCCCGCGCTTCAGCGTAATGCTGCTCTATCTCCCCTCCATCGCCAAGGGTGATATAATTGAGCTGAAGTATAGTGTCGACCGCGTGAAGCAGGATTTCTTCGGGGATTATTTCGCGCGCGAGTATTTCTTCGCAAAGCCCTCACCGGTCAAGGTTGCCCGTTACATCCTCACCTCGCCCATCAGCAAGGAAATACATTTCCACACAATCGGCAACACTCCGAATCCAACCACGGTTACGGACAACGCGGCCGGAACAATTACAAGAACATGGGAGATGCGCGACCTGGCTCCAATTGAGAACGAGGTCAACATGCCGCCGGAGATTGAACTCTCCCCTTGCGTGCAGGTATCCACCTTCAAGGACTGGGACAGCCTCGCCAAGTGGTATCACCACCTGATCCTGCCTCAGAACCAGATCACGCCCGAGATCAGGAAAAAGCTCAAGGAACTTACCGCCGGGAAGTCAGACGATGAAAAGATCGCGGCCATCCTGCAGTTCGTGAGCCATGAAATCCGCAACGAAGCATGGTCATTCGGCGTCCACGGTTACAAGCCTTACAAGGCGGAGGCGATCTTTACCAGGCGCTTCGGCGACTGCAAGGACAAGTCTACCATGATAAACATCATGGCTCGTGAACTTGGTTTCGAGGCGTGGCCGGTTCTCGTATTTGCCACCGACCCCGGCGATCCGGTACCGGGCAGAGGCAAGGAAGACCTGACCCTTCCTATGCTCGGGCATTTCAACCACTGCATATCGAAGGTAATCACCCCCGAGCGGACATACATCCTCGACGGCACAATCAGCTACCGCACGCCAGAAGGCACCCATTATACAACATGCGGCGGCAAGGCTGTCGTTGTTGCCGAGAACGGCAGCGAGATGATCACCATCCCGCCTCAGACCTCGGGCAGCAACCTCTGGGACGAGAAATGCACGGTTGTAATCGAGCCCAACGGCGGGGCGGAGTTTACGCAAAGCCTACTCGCCAAGGGCAACCCCGCTCTGCACCTTCGCGCATATTTCAGAAATCCGGCTGTACGCAATCTTGTCATGCGCAAGATCGCTGACAGATATTACGGCCCGTCGAAAAATGCCGAAGTGGTTTTCGATGATGTAAACGCGGGCAGCGACGCAGTAAGCCTGAGCGGGAGGTTCAGGGTGGGAGATTACTGCAAAACCGACGGCGACATGATCGAGATAAACCTGCCCAAGGTCTGGCTTCAGGGCGAGCTTCAGAAAGGTGGTGCAATCCCCGGCGACCTCTTCGACACTTACGCCAGATACTCCACCCGCTCGAACGACATCATCCTGCCTATGGTCTTCGCGGTCAGACGACATCTGACAATAACGTGGCCCGCCGATTGGGAGATGGTCGGCACTATAGAACCGGTCAACATCGAAACCGAATTCGGCGTGTGCCGCATCAATTTCAGCAAGATCGGCAGCTCCATGACCATCAACTCTGCGATTGAACTCAAGAAGCCCAGAATCAACAAAGCCGATTACCCCGAGTTCCGGCGCATGTGCATCCTCGCCGACCGCATCGCCTCCACCACCCTGACCCTGGAGAAGAAATAATGAATCCATCCTCCCCCAACCGGTTATGGCTGGCCTCACTTGCGGCATGTCTGATCCTGACCGGCGTTGCCCTCTGTGGCGACGGCCAGAGCCTTGATAGCATATTCAAAAGCCCGGCCTTCGCAAACGGCAACCTCGATGCGTATTACTTGCAGCTTTTGAGCGAAGCGGTTAGTGACAAGTCTCATTGTGCTGATCTCCTGCGCCTCGCCAACCTGATTGAGCGGGACAAGCTTTCCAGTCCCTCCCTCGGCAGGCAAGTATTGGAAACGATAACTCAAGATGCTAGTCTGCCAGCGGACGCAATTGATGCAGGACGCAATCTGCTTGGGCGCATACTCACAGACGCTGGCGAGTATGACAAGGCAAAGGAAATAAATGCGGCGCGCGGCATCGTCCCGGCATGGAACATTATCGGGCCATTCGGAAAATATGGCCGCGCCAGTTTTTACACCAGATTCGAGCCGGAAAACAGAATCGACCTCGATGCAGAATATGACGGCACTACGGGTAAGATAAAATGGAAGTCTCTTCCTGCATCGGCCTGCATGCCGGAAGTGGTTCCCCACAAGCTGATCATACCACACGAGAATGTGGTCTATCTTTTCACGCAATTCAAAGCTGAAGCTGAAACGCCGTACATCCTGCATGTCGACACCCCCTGCTCGTTTACGCTATGGGTAAACGGCGAGCAGATGGCTTGCGCCGACCGCATCAGGAATGAACTGCCCCAACAGACAACCATTCCTCCGATCGCCAGCAACGCAACAACGATTTTCACCAAAGGCTGGAACCGCATTCTGGTAAAACTTTACTCCGACAATCCATCTGACACTTTTCAACTAAAGCTCGGCAGTCGGGGTGGTGCGAGGCAACCGCTGAAGAATCTGACTTGGGAAACCAGAAAGAATCTCAACTGGCAAAACCCTGCCGCACTACGCGAGGGCAACACACCCATACGTATCGAGACTCCCAACATGGACAAGCTTTCTGCGTCCGAGCTTGCTCTATTCGCAAGCCTTGTGCGCGAGCACGGCATGGTGGACGAAGCCTACCGGGCGGCTAACAAACTCGTGTCGCTTGAGCCGAATAACCCGAGGTATCTCTGCATACTGGCCGAAACAGAGTTGTCTGCCTCTCATCTGCCTGTGAGCAAGCGCAAGAATAATCTTGAAAAGGCTTATCGTAAAGCCCTTGAGATAAATCCGAATTACATCCCTGCCCTTGCCGGACTGGCCCGCTACGAACTCGGTCGCGATCATTATAATGAGGCCATCAGACTCTGTGACCGCGCATTGTCTGTAAATCCATCCGCCGCCGAAGCCCTCTCCCTTAAAACAGGCATCGCCCTCAAGAACAAATGGACAGGCGAAGCGAATGAATGGATCGCTGATATGATGGCGAAACTTCCCAACGCCACCGCATCTCTTGAAAATTCTGCTTTCCTTGCCATGACCAAAAACGAGATGGATAAATGCGAAAAGTTTTCCACAAAAGCATGGCACTCAAACCGTTCATCGCAACCGCTGTTCTTTTCATGGCTTCGCACCCTATTGAAGCTGGAAAGATACGGCGATATAACCAAGGCTGTCGAAGAGGTGGATAATAGTTGGCTTGACAATGCCGATTTTCTTAACGAACTGGCCGGGATTTATGAAAGCATGGGAGATAAGGCTCAGGCAATCAAGACCGTCCGGAAATCGCTGGTACTCATGCCGGACGATTACGAGACATGCCGCAAGCTTGGTGACCTGTTGTATGGCGACGGCAAACAGGATGAAGCACTTGAAAGCTACAAGAAAAGCCTTTCCTTGAGCCCCGAACAGTTTGAGCTCAGGAAACTGATCGACACGCTTGAAGGCAATGACTACCGTTTCTGGACCAAGTACGATCGCGACCCGATTGATGCCCTCAAGAAAACTAACGGGCTTTTCCTACAAGGCAACACCGCCCGCGTAATAGACCAGACAGTCCTGCAGATCAACGAGGACGGCTCCTTTTCCAACCTGACCCACGGGCTCCAGAAGGTTCTCGCGCGCAGTGGAATGTCTGACGCATCTTCTGTTCCGGTAAATGGCGACATGATAGAGGTACGCACCATTCTCCCCAACGGGAAAACCCTGGAACCTCTCCGTATTCCTGGTAAGCGGGATTTCACCATGCCGGGAATAGATGTGGGCGCTGCGGTGGAGGAGGAATACATCCAGCACTTCAACGCCCCCTTCGACAGGTCTCTACGTTTTGCTAAATGGTATTTCATGAGCCCCAGCATTGAGGAATCGTTCCTGCTTTCCGAATATGTTATCCGCGTTCATAAATCTTACCCCTTCACTTATGTGGAGCGCAACCTTGACCATCGCGTCCGCTTTGAGAAATCGGAAGACGGAGACTACTACGTATATAAATGGATCGCAGAAAGGATGCCACGCGGCATTCATGAAAACGGATCTCCAGATATCGACGAACTTCTCCCCTTTGTTGAGATCGGCGGCAAACGCAGCTGGCAGGACGTTAACAGTCTGCTTATGAACGCATATCTCGGCAGGACTCTGGTTACCCACGAAATACGCAACACAACAGCCTCACTTATTAACGGGGCGAAAACAGAGAAAGAAAATGTATCGCGCCTGCACAACTTTGTCTGCACAGAAATCGACAATCAGGAAAGCAAAAGCCCTGCAAGCGAAGTTCTCTCGCAAAGGTCGGGCGAACGCGCGATCCTTCTCATGGCAATGCTTGATGCGGCGGGCATGAAGCCAGTTTACGCTGCCGTCCGCCCTTCCAAAGATATGCTTGTCGAACCTAACTGGGATATCCCGCAGGCGCTGTACTTCCCGCTTCGGCTTATCTTCGTCGAACTCAAAGACGGAACGCAACTGTGGCTCGACACCAGATACCGCACTCTGGGCTGTGGTGAGTCGGAGATGTTAGAAGACGTGGCCGGGGCGACGGCCCTGATGATCGGTGAAGGGCGCGGGGATTTCAGAACCATCCCCCCCCTCCCCGCCACCGCCTTCGCCGAATCTGAATCAAGGATCATCACCTTGCCAGCAAAGGGCGAACTCGTAACCATTTCCGGAGAACATATTATCAGGGGAACCGCGGCGCACATACTGAAGGAAAACCTTGCAGGCACCAGCGCCCGTATCAAGCGCAACAGCCTTGAGGACCATCTTTCGGCAAGCGTCCCCGGAGTGACCACTCTGGAACTGGCCAATCCTGGCCTAGAAGAAGCATCGCCTTTTCGCGAAGTGTATAAAGCCACCAGCGAGAGTCTGCTTGGCAAACTCAAGGGCGGCATCCGCACCGTTCCCCTTTGCCTGACTCCGCTGAAGCTTCTCCCCGAATCGGACGAGAACCAACGCGAACGGCAGACACCGTTCCACCTCAAGCAGCATCGGGTCTCGAACGACACAATAACCATGTCCCTCCCTAAAGGGGCAGCCATAGCGAAACTTCCCGATAGCATAAACATCATGAACGCTTTCGGATTTTACAGCATGAAGGTTTCCACAGACGGCAAAGATGTTATAATATCACGGCGCTATCAGTTTAACCCCCAGAGGGTCGGACTTGATAAATGGAAAGACTTCGTAGACATGACAGATAAAATCGAATCCGCGGAAAAGCAGCGGCTGCACTGGACATCAGCGACAAACACTGATAAAGATTAAGCCGGAGATACACCCTTGCCTGAAGTGAGCGGCAACATACAATTCCTTGGCCTGCTTGAATTCCTGCAGATAGCGGGATTCAACCATCGGAACCTTGTTCTGATGCTTGATAACGCCGCAGGCAAGGGGCATATAGTTCTCAAGGACGGGAATGTAATCGACGCAGTCCTCGGGCAGCAGCGTGGCGTAGGCGCCCTGTTTCCACTTCTTCAGTCTGCAACCGAAGGCCTATTCAATATCCTCCCCGCTCCAGCCGAAATGCCGCAGCAGACCATAACCCTTACGACACCACAGATCCTGATGCGGGTGGCCATGTCAATGCCCGCGCCAGATGATATAGTAAAGTGCAGCAGTGACTGGCTGATCAAGGGTGATACCTCCATTCTCAACACAGAAGAAATCCTGCAGATTTTCGAGAGCAACAAACGCCCTGCCTTCTGCAGCTTCGGGCCTGAACCGGAAAACCAGACGCAGCTCGCCTTTTCCGAGGGCGGAATCCTTAAGGCCAAGGGACCAAACCTAGACGGCGCGGAAGCTGTTTATAACCTTCTGGTCGCTGACAGCATCCCCTTCGTTATACAGTCACCATCTAGCCCTCCGAAGGTGGATAGGATGCTGGACATCGCCAGTCTGGTTATGGAGGGACTCAGGCGCCGGGACGAGAAGCAGCTACTTACAAGCGAGCTTTCAATTGAACACAACACCCACGCGGCCGAAACTCTCGCCGCCCTCGAAGCTGGCGAGTTGGATATATCAGCCCGCATGCAGATAGCAAGGCGTTACCTGCCCGGCGGGGAGATAGCCCCCGCAACGGTCGTGGCGCGTCTCTGCATTGACGAGAATCCGGAGGTGAGAAATACCGCCCTTGAAACCATAAACGATATGCCGGAGCCAATCGTGCAGGCACTGGCAAACGATCCGGAATCGCCGAGACCGCTCCTGACGTACCTGCTCAAATACGGCAGCAAGCAGGTTGCCGCCACTGCGGTTTTGAATACGCAGACGCCGGAGAAAGCGCTTATCGAAGCTGCTCCGCAATGCAAACCGCCGGCAATGAACGCCTTTCTTGAACGCAAGGACCTGCTCAAGGAAAACCGCGAGCTTCGCGCCGCTCTCCGGGAGAACGAGAATTGCCACTTCTCCGACATTCTTGACGAGATGGACAAAGAAGCTGCGCCCCGAATGCGCAAGCGCAAATTCTCTGTCGCCATGGCACCCGGCATGGAAGACGAGATCGTCCTCGAAAAACCGGAAACCGATGAGCGCAAGGAAAAGGTCAATTCAAGGCTTACCCCGCGCGACATAAAATTCATCGCCAAGCGAGGAAATCTGCGCCAGAAGATGGGGCTGGTCTGCGGCAATGACGACGACGTCGCGGTAGAGATTGTCAGCGATCCGGGGGTTCCTGAGCCATTCATTCTTGGCGTGGCGGAAGCAACGGCGGCCAATGCCTCAGCTCTGCGCTATATCGCCTCCCAGCGCACTTTCCGCCGCAACGCCAGTATCGTAAACGCACTGGTTTTCAATCCCAAGACTCCCGTCTCAAGCGCAATCGGCCTCATGTCGCTCATCCGGCCTGATGCGCTGATGAAGATATCCACCTCCCGGGACGTCCCCGACGGCACCCGACAGGGAGCAAGGCAGCTTCTCGAAAAGCGGCAGCAAAAAGGCAAACATTAAGCATGGGTAATGACGAAGCTCGCGAGGAGCTCGCACAACTTTACCGCGACCTTGCGGTTGAGCTTTCCGAATTAGGGGTCGAATGCACTGCCTGCGGAAAGTGCTGCCATTTTGATGAGATGGAGCACATCCTGTACGCAACAATGCTGGAAGCGCAACATCTGCTCAGGCTGGCAGGAAACGGAGTCGAGGCTTCTCAATTGCGTTGTCCATATCAGGTAGAAGAAAAGTGCACCGCCCGCGAGGGGCGACCACTCGGATGCAGGCTGCATTTCTGCAAGCCATCCCCCGAACAGGATCTCGCGCTTGAGGAAATCTCGGCAAGGCACCACAGAAAACTTCAGGATATTCACGAGCGCAACAATATCGAATGGGACTACCGGCCACTGCTAGCCATGCTTCGCGATCTGATCTCCGGCAAATAAACCGGTATCATCGTTCAGCCTTCCACCACTCGCCCCACTCTTCCAGAAAATCTGAACTCGACCACTGCTTATCAAGGCCAACCTGTGGCATAAGCTTGATTCCAAGCGACTGGCATACATCCCATTCCGGGATGTTGGTGTAATCAGTTCGGTCTCCGCCTTTCGTAAATACATGGGGCCGCAAGCGACGCAGAGCCTCGCAGACGGTCGGGTCGTTCTCAATCTCGAAGGGGATGACGTAATCAACCTCGCGGATGCAGGAGACAATGCGGCAGCGCGTCTGCAAATCCATGAAAGCACGCCCCTTCTTGTTGCGCAGGAACCAGTCGCCATTGACTACCACAACAAGGGTATCGCCATGCTGCTTTGATTCGATGACGCAGGATGCGTGTCCGGGATGGATGGGGTCGAAGCCGCCCGACGTGCAGACAATAACCCCCTTATCCTCACGTATAGCGTCAAATTCCTCAAAGCTTAAAATGCTTGCATACTTGGACATCACTGATCCCCTGCTGGTTTTATTAAGTATTTTTGGCTAATTAATATTATACAAAGCTGGAACCAACATTACAGAAATATCCGCCAATCAACCGTCAAATTTAATTTTGCGTGCAACCCCTCATTGATATATAATGCCCCTCGAATTTGATCTATATCAAATAGCTAACCGAAAAAGCAATCAGTGAGATAACATGGCAAAACGCAATAAATCCAGTATCCAATCAGAGATCAGGGAAAAACTGATCCAGCGCATACAGAAACTTCCCATCGGCTCGCGCCTGCCACCCGACCGGGCGCTGGCGG
>JAFGWW010000129.1 GCA_016936955.1 Planctomycetota bacterium
CGCGCGCTGGTCATGGGCCGGAGTTATATTGTGGGCAAGCCTGCTGCTCTGCTCCTTCTCAACCTTAACGGTTCGCCTATCATCGGGCACAGCCGTTCGGATGTGAAGGATCTGGCGAAGGACGCGGACGTTATCATTGCCGCCACCGGCGCGGCGCAGGTGAAGTGGCATCGTTACAAGAGCGCACTCAAAAAATTCAAGGACGGCGCGGGCGATAAACCCGCACCCGTCGACCTGACCCCGCTCATCACGGCGGATATGGTCAAGCCCGGAGCGATAGTCGTTGACGTCGGGGTAAACCACGTTCCGAAGGGGCTTGATGAAAACGGCGAGCCGCTCAAGAACGACAAGGGCAAAGTGGCGATGCGGTATGTGGGCGATATCGACTTCGATGCGGTTGCAGAGGTCGCGGGCCACATCACCAGCCCGAAGGGTGGGGTAGGGCCTGTTACGAACGCATTCCTGCTTCGTAACACGGTGCATGCCGCGATGAAAGCGGCGTTTGGCAAAGATTGATAAAAGAGGTCAGCCATGGTTACAGCTAAAGATATCAAGGCGGGTAAAGTTAAACAGACTATCATTCTCGACCTGGGCGGGGTCGGTAGCGAAGAGGCTTTCCATGACGCTTTCCAGAAAGCCATGGGCTTCCCCGATAACCACGGCAAGGACATGAACGGCTGGATTACATGTATGGCCCTCCTCGCCGCACCGAACTCGAAAATCTCCTCCACCATCAATATCAACCCCGGCGAAGCTATCGCCATCAACGTAATCGATTCCGACAGCTTCATGAACGAACACCCGGAGCTCTTCTGCAGTTTTGTCGAGAGCGTGGCTTTTGCCAACCAGCGCCACCTCGCCGATGGCATCTCCCCCGCCATCCATCTGGTCTTCTGCTGAGGATTAAGAACTTTTTCAACAGGCGACGCCAAGGCGATTACCTACCCTGTTCTGTCTGGCTAGAACTTGTATCTCCAGTTATGTTAAGGCTTTTCTGGTATCTGGTGGCCGTGCCACCCGATCATCTTCGTTCTGAAATTCCTGTCTCCACCATCCCCCAAGGCAATTGCAGCAGCATCCCCCGACATTATTTTGAAGATATGTTTGACAAAGCGAAATGATAACGGTATCATTAATAATATCGATATTAACTTTGAGGGAATTCCATGACTTTAGCCAAGGTAGCTGCGGAAGCAAGCGTAGCGATAATGACCGCGAGCAAGGTGTTTAACGGCGATCCATCAGTTCGCCCCTATCTTCGCGAGCGCGTTCTTGAAGCGGCACAGCGCCTCAATTACAAACCTAACATCCTTGCCCGTGGTTTGCGCAGCAAGTCGACAAGCATTGTCTCTCTCGGCATTCAGAAACTTGAAAACCCTTACTTCGGGGCGATGGCGGGGACGATCTGCCGTCTGCTCATGGACGAAGGGCTGGTCGGGGTTCTGTGCAATAACATCGGCCGCATACACGAGGTTAACCGAACCGCCTGCGCTTGCGGAACCATACTGGTCGGTGGTGACTGCCGCATGATAAAGTCTCTTGCAAAAACAACCCTGCTTGTCTCCATTTCTCCCGATGAAAACGGTACGGGGATTGTGCCGGAAGTATGCATCGGTTTTGAATCGGCTTATACGGAGCTTGCGGAAAATCTCTTGGCTGCGGGGCACACCCACATCGGTGTTTTATGCCCGGAAGAATCCTGGGAGGTTAACTACAACCAGAAATTCAGGCATCTGGAAGATGCGTTGAAGAGAAAGGGTGGGGTGCTGGCTGGTGGAAATTCGTGCCCCTTTTTTTCTAATGAGTCGGTTATGGAGTATATTGAATCTGGCAACCGTCTCGACGCGGTTTGTTGCGAGAACGACCCCCAGGCTGTTTTTCTTTCCGGCGCCATTAACCACAAGTTTTCGGGCCGGTACAAACAGCCGCTTCTGGTCGGGTGTGACGGAAACATGACGGCGCCCGGTATGTGGTCTTTGCAGATTGACATGGAGGAGCTTGCCGGAGCCTCCGTTGCCGCTTTGCGGGAAAGGCTACAGGGTGGCAATGAGAATAAGCATATCCTGATAAAACCGCGGCTGATAAAATCACCGTTCCTGAATATCGAGAGCGGGGATGGGTGGGAGATGAAAAAATGAGACGGACGAAGGGTAGTGGTTTTACGCTTGTTGAGTTGCTGGTGGTGATGGGGGTTATCTCGATCCTGGCTGCTCTTCTCCTGCCGGCCTTGCAGAATGCAATGAAAACCGCCCGTCTCCTGACCTGCACCAATAATCTGAAAGGTACAGGCCTGTCTATAACCATGTATGCCGGTGATAGTGACGGGATTATCCCGCCTTATAATGCCGATGTGTATGGCTGCTGCCGGGTGGGGAAGACCAGTAAAGACAGGCTTGATGTCATGTGGAAACTAATGACTCCCTATGATTTCAACGGGCAGATTGCCCAGTGTCCATTCAATCGCGGCGGCAAGTGGAAAAACTACTGGATGAAAACCTACAACAGCCGCAGCGATTATTTCTATATCATGGCCAAGGGGGCGTATTACAATCCATCCAGCTATCAGATAATCAAGCTTAGCGACGGGAGCATTGTGCACTCGCGCAAGGCTATAATAACCGATACGGCAAACGATCTCGGCTCTTCGGATACCTGGTACAATAACCATAAGGATCATAATGGCGACGCCGAGAGCCAGTCAAAGCTTTATCTGGACGGCCACGTCAAGCTGGATTACCAGCCGGATGTATGGAAGCGACTTGGGCTGGGGTTCTGATCGGTTGATGAATTGAAAAGCGGCAAGCGTCCTCTCCAAGGCGCTTGCCGCTTTTTTGTTTCGAGGTGCTGTGCGGTTAGATAAAGAGTACGGTGCCGCTTTCCTTGGCGAGGACGCTGAAGTTGGCGACGCCTGCCACTTCGTCCACCTCGTCAAGCAGTTCCTCACGCTTCATGCCCATGACGTCCATCGCCATGTCGCAGGCGATGAAGCGCACGCCGAGTTCGCGGGCTTTCTTCATCAGCTCCGGCAGGGAATCCACATTCTTCTGCTTCATGACATACTTCATCATCCCCGTGCCCATGCCCGCCATGTGCATCTTGGAGAGGGCCAGCTTGCGCGCCCCGCGCGGCATCATGAAGCCGAACATGCGGCTCAGGAAATCCTTGACCACGCTCGGTGGGTTATCTTTGCGCAGCACATTCAGACCCCAGAAGGTGAAGAAGAGATCGACCTTCATCCCCAGGGTTGCCATGCCCGTGGCGATAATGAAGGCGGCCATGACCTTGTCGAGATCGCCGCTGAAAACGACGATCGCCGCGGAGTCGGGTTTTCCGGCTACCGCGCCGGTGGTTGAGGTTGTCATTGCATTTCCTTTCACAACGGTTGCGTGGAGTTGGTTGTTCTCGGTTCGCTCGTCGATTACCTGATGCCCGCAGCTCCGGCTCCATGCCCGCAGGTCGGAGCAGAAGGTGGGCGTGGAGACCAGCGAAACCGCCTCGCCCGCATTCATGGTCTCGAGGGTTTTCTTGAGCTGGACAATCGGCCCCGGACACTGCAGACGCGAGAGATCAAGATGCTGCACCACCTTGACGTCTGACGGAGCAACCGGCGCTGCGCAGCTTTCCGCTGCCGCGTCTTCGGCCGGTGCCGCTTCGGAGGCGGGCAGGGGAGCGTTGACGGCTTTCCATGTTTTGTAGCCGCCGACCAGATTGGCAACGTCAAAACCGTTAGCCCGTAAAATACGTTCGGCAAGATAACCGCGCAGCCCCACTTGGCAGGTAGAGATGATTTTCCTGTCTTTTGGCAGTCCGCCAAGACGGTCGCGGAGTTGTCCAAGCGGAATATTGAGAGCCTTCGGGAAGACGCCGAGCTCGAGCTCCGCCGGTTCGCGCACATCCAGCACGACGGCATCATCCGGAACCTCGTCGGCATGGCAGATAATCGTGTCGCCGCGCAAGGAGTTGGCGGCAATCATGCCCGCGAAGTTGACCGGGTCCTTGGCCGAGCCGTAGGGCGGGGCGTAGGAGAGTTCAAGCTCTTCAAGGTCATAGACGGTCATCCCGCCGCGCATGGCCGTGGCGATGACGTCGATCCGTTTTTCAACGCCGTCCAGGCCGGTGCATTGCGCGCCGAGAATGCGGCCGTCTTTTCCATAAAGAAGTTTGATCGCGAGCTGCGTTGCGCCGGGGTAGTAGACCGCGTGGTTGTAAGGATGGATAAAAACCTTCTCATAATCAATCCCCGCCTGTTGCAGACGGCGTTCGGTTGCGCCCGTGCTGGAGGCGGTAAGGTTGAATATTTTGACTACCGAGGTGCCGAGGCTGCCCTTGTAGACTGAGTCGCGGCCGCAGGCATTCTCGGCAGCTATGCGCCCCTGACGGTTGGCCGGACCGGCGAGGGGGATTTGTGCCGGTGAATCGAGAACCATGTCGCGTACGGAGATGGCATCGCCTACGGCGTAAATGTTGGCGTCGGCGGTACGCAGGTGGTCGTCAACCATGATGCCGCCGCGATCGGAGATCTCCAGCCCGGCTGCAACCGCCAGTTCGTTATTAGGTTTTACCCCGATGGAGAGGATGACGAAATCGGCTGCGATTGCGCCATGCCCGGCCAGCTTGACCTGTAGGCCGGAGCCGCTCTCCTCGATTGCTTCGACGCGGCTCTCCAGATGGAGGCCGATGCCGTGGCTGATTAATTCCTGCGAGAGGGGGAAGGTCATCTCGCGGTCGAGGGTGGGCAGAACCTGCGGCAACATCTCGACAACATGGACCTCCAGCCCACGTTCGCGCAGATTCTCGGCCACCTCAAGCCCGACAAAACCGGCACCGACAACCACCGCCCGTCTGGCGCCGCTGTCGAGGCGGGCCATGATGCGGTCGAGGTCGGGTATGGTCCAGAGCTGGAAAACATTATTCCGATCGGCACCGGGAATCGGCGGCTTTATCGGTGAAGCGCCGGGGCTGAGGATCAGCTTGTCATATGACTCGCGGTACTCCTTCCCTTCGGCGTCACGGACAACCAGCTCCCGGGCTTCGCGATCTATCGACAAGACTTCGTTATGGACGCGCACGTCAATTGCCGTCCGTTCCTTGAACATCTTCGGAGACATGACGATCAGGTCTTCCCGCTCAGGGATGGCGCCGCCAACGTGGTAGGGCAGGCCGCAGTTGGCGAAGCTGATAAACTCGCCCCGTTCAAAAAGAACGATCTCTGCTTTCTCGTCCAGACGCCGAACCCGGGCTGCTGCACTGGCTCCTCCGGCAACGCCGCCCACAATACAAATCTTCATGCTTTTCTCCTTGCTGCGGAAAATGGAACTGAAAGCCGGGAGTCATGTGCCGGTCAAGGCTTCTACGGCTCCAGACGTTTCCGGCTTCTAAAGTTTGAATATCTGATCAATATGGCTCTTCATACATTCAAAGAGCTTGAGAATATCCGGGTTGCGTATGGAGCAGATGCGGTTGGCCCCGTCGCGTCGCCGCAAAATCAGCCCCTGCTCTTCCAGAATCCGCAGATGCTGGGACATGGTCGACTGGTTGCAATCCAGCTTCTCGTATAGCTCGGTGACGCAGCACTCGTCTTCACTCAATACCTGCAGGATGCCCAGACGCAGGGGGTGGGCAAGGGCATGCATGACCCGCGCCGCCCGTTCCAGTTCATGTACATTCATGCTCTCATCCTTTATGCTAATATTATAATATTCAAATATTATCACGACATTGGTGATTGTCAAGCCGACCCGTATAGAAAAAATACCTAAGTCGCTTAATTCATTGTGGATATGGACTATGCGTGAAAAGATTATATCGGTGGCATTGGGGGGTGTTGCTGCCATAAATAATGCAATACATTGCAATGGCGCCGCTATTGCAATGTGAAAGCATGCTTAAGCAAGTTCTGCCTACTGGAAGCAAAAATCCCTGCAAAGAGCAGGTGAAGATGCGCGGTGTTCAATCTTTGGCTTTTGGCATAGCTTTTGCAATCTGTCGGTTTATTGATAGCAATAATAAGAATTTATTCGCAAAGGAAAATGTAATGTCTGAAGATAATAACAAGCAGGTTCTATCGAAAAGCAATTGGCTTTATATGGCTGGAAGTTTTCTGGCCGGGATTATGTTTGCGGGTGTGCTCGTGTGGTTATTGATGCCAAGCATGATGCTGACTACTCATTACAGCAAATACGACAGCATAGATGAGACCTGTGAAAAGCTTAAAGAAGCTATCGAGCAGGAGGGGTGGAGTTGCCCCGCCATCAGGGATATGAACAAGTCCATGGAAAAGTACGGCGTACATCATGACGGGCAAGTGCGGATTGTAGAGCTTTGCAAGGCAGAATACGCGGACGACATCCTGAATACAAACCCGGAGGTTTCCACGTTGATGCCGTGTGCGTGGGGTGTATATAAGGATAAGCAGGGGCGCGTCTGCATTACAGGCATGAATATGGGCTTGATGGGAAAGATGTTCGGCGGAAATATCGCCCGCATAATGGGGGGCAGCGTAGCGGCTGAAGAGCACAGAATGCTTGCAAAAATTGCCAAAAACTGAAAAGATAGCTATAATTAAAACAGGGACGGGATAATAATGAAAATTGGCACATCATTGGTTCAATACTCAATAAAGCGGCCGCAGATGATAATAGCCAGGTCAGTGGCTGGGGCGGTGCTGATAGTGCTGCTTGCGGCGCTTCCCAGTATCTGGCCGGAAATCTTTACCTTCCTCCCCGCCGCGACGATAGATACCGATCCGGAGAACATGCTCTCGAAGGATGAGCCCATACGCCACTTCCACCAGCAGCGTAAAGAGCAGTATTCCCTCCATGACATGATTGTCCTCGGTATTGTCAACAAGACCGATCCGAACGGCGTGTTCAACGTCAAGTCCCTCAAGGCAATCAACGAGCTGGCCAGGTATGCAAAAGAGCTGACGTGGGACGATCCGGAGCATCCCGGAAAACAGGAAGGCGTGATCGCGATTGACATTATCGCCCCCTCCATGGTCGACAATATACAACCCGGCCAGTTGGGCGAGGTCAAGTTCGACTGGTTGATGCCCGCTGTTCCCACAACGGAGGCGGAGGCGCTGGCGGTCAGGGAAAAAGCGGCGCGCCTGCCCTTCATGCAGGGAACGCTGATATCCGAAGACGGCAAGGCGCTCTGCCTGTATATCCCGATCTCGTCGAAGCACCTCAGTTATAAAATTGCGGACAAGCTGAAACAGAAAATCGCGACCCTCCACTCGGGCGACGAATACCACATCACCGGCCTTCCTGTTGCGGAAGACACCTTCGGCGTTGAGATGTTTATCCAGATGGCTGTGTCCGCGCCCATGGCGATGGCACTGATTTTCCTGCTGCTGCTCTATTTCTTCCGGAAACTTTCCCTCATACTCGCGCCGATGCTGGTGGCCATACTTTCTGTGATGTATACAATGGGCGCCCTGATAGTGAGTGGTAACACCATCCACATCATGAGTTCCATGATACCGATTTTCATCATGCCGATCGCCGTGCTGGACGCGATCCATATCCTTTCCGAATTTTACGACAGGTATCAGGAGCACAAGGATCAGGAGAAAGCGATTCTGGCGGTCATGGACACCCTGTTCGTGCCCATGCTCTATACCTCGCTCACGACGACAGCCGGCTTTGCCTCCCTCGCCCTTACCCCGATTCCCCCGGTGCAGGTCTTCGGTATCTTTGTCGCCTTTGGGGTCATGGTGGCATGGCTCCTCACCGTCACCTTTATCCCTGCATGGATTATGGGCATCAACCCTGAGTCCCTCTCCTCTTTCGGGATGCAGGCGGGGCATGAGGCGGAAGAGAATACAATCCTTACAAGGCTTCTTGCGAAGCTGGGGCATGTGACATTCCATCATTCCCGCCTCGTTATGCTAGGGGTGATGATAGTGGCCGCCATCTCGGCCTATGGCATTTCGCGCATCACGATAAACGACAATCCGGTGAAGTGGTTTGAGGCCAAGCACCCGATACGCGCAGCCGACCGGGAACTCAACCAGCATTTCGGCGGCACGTACATGGCCTATCTCGAGATCGCGCCCACAGGTTCGTTGCCCGACATCAAAACTACGCGGCAGGAAATCGAGAAAATGTTTGAGTCCGCGCCGAAAGCCGCACCCGTGCTGGATACCCTCAAGCAGTTGCTTGAGGAGACGGCGGGAAAAGCCCAAACCCGGGCTGCCCTGTTCCGCAAGTTGGGTGAGGCAATCGACAGCCGCCTCGACACTGCTTCCGATGCGCAGTACGACGCGTTTGATGCCGCCAGCCTAATGGTGAGTGCCGCCTCGCAGAAGGATGAACTATTCAAGCAGCCGGATATGTTGCGCTGGACCGGAGAGTTGCAGGATTATCTCAAAAGCATGGGCTCTTCCGACGGCGGCGTGCTCGTCGGCAAATCAAATTCGCTGGTGGATCTGGTGGAGACAATCAACCGCGAGCTTCATGGTGGTGAGGACAAGTATCTCGCGATCCCGGATTCATCGGCCGGCGTTGCCCAGTGCATCCTGCAGTTCGAGTCGAGCCACCGCCCCGGCGACCTCTGGCATTTTGTTGACCGCGGAAATGCGGAAAACGGAACGCCTGCATACCGACGCCTGAGCCTCTGGGTTCAGCTCAAGAGCGGCGACAACCGGGATATGGCGCAGGTGGTTCGCGGGGTAGATCAATACGTCTCCACCCATCCCGCCCCGATTGCCGTCAAGCCAGCATGGTTCGGCCTGACTTATATAAACGTAAAATGGCAGGAGAAGATGGTGGGCGGAATGCTGCAGTCATTTATCGGCAGCTTCCTGGTTGTATTGCTGATGATGATTGTCCTCTTCCGTTCGGCTTTGTGGGGGCTGCTCTCCATGATCCCGCTCACCGTAACGATCGGACTGATCTACGGATTCATCGGCCTTATCGGGAAAGACTACGACATGCCTGTGGCAGTGCTCTCCTCCCTGAGCCTTGGCCTTGCCGTAGACTATGCAATCCACTTCCTGGCGCGCAGCCGCGAGCTGGTAAAGGTTCACGGAACATGGCGGGATACGGTTGGCCCCATCTTCGGCGAGCCGTCACGCGCCATTGCCCGCAACGTGCTCGTGGTCGGCATCGGCTTCCTGCCTCTTCTTGCTGCGCCGCTTGTGCCGTACCAGACGGTTGGCCTCTTCATCGCCGCCATCCTGCTTTCTGCCGGAGTGGCTACGCTGGTCATCCTGCCCGCACTGGAGACACTGCTTGCGAAGCTGATTTTCAAAACCGAAAAGGCAAACCTCACCTGCAAGTGCGGCACATGCCTCTTCTTCGGAATTGTCGCGGCGGCTCTCTTCGGCATCAGCATCCACCAGTTCCTCTCGACGGGGCTGAACCTGACGGCTGGGCTGAGTTTTGGTATAGTTCTGATTTTCTGCGTGACCTGCTTTCTGCTTTCAAAGCGCAAGCAATGCAATATGGAGGAATGAAAATGAGATATCATATTACAATAATCGCCACCCTTCTTTTTGCGCTGTCCGGCAACTCCTCATGGGCCGGGGATAGCGCCAAGGAGAAGGCGCCCGACGTTGATACCATAATCAAAAAGGCCAACAAGGTTTCCTACTATCAGGGGAAGAACGGGAGCGCCCACGTCTCCATGACCATAAAGGACAAGGATGGGCAGACAAGGGTCCGTAAGCTCGTGATCCTGAGAATGGACGAGGCCGCGCCCAAAGGCGAGAACGGGGCCGAAGCGAATGATGATTACTGCGGCGAGCAAAAGATTTATGCTTATTTCACCCGCCCCGCCGACGTTAACCGCACCGCTTTCTTGGTTTGGAAGCATCTTGATAAAGACGACGATCGCTGGATTTATCTTCCCGCGCTGGATCTGAAGAAGAGGATTTCGTCTACGGACAAGCGGACGAGTTTTGTGGGCACCAACTTTTATTACGAAGATGTTTCCGGGCGCAACATCGATGCGGACACCCACGAATTGATTGAAACGACAAAAGATTGTTACGTCATAAAGAATACGCCTAAAGACCCGGCCAGTGTCGAGTTCGCGTCATATACCGTATGGATACACAAGACGACATTTCTGCCGATACAGACCGAGTATTACGACAAGGACGGGAAGGCTTTCCGTAAGTATCTGGCTCTTAATGTGGAAACTATCCAGGGCTATCCGACGGTGACAAAAGCCACCATGAGCGACTTGCGCACTGGCGGCGAGACGACGGCCGAATATTCGGATGTTAAGTATGATGTCGAGTTGCCGGAAGATATCTTTACCGAGCGGTATCTGCGCAATGCCCCGACCAAGTATTTGCGTTGATAGAAAACCGCAATGCGCATTATCTATACGCACAGGCAATATATCCTAATTCATGACGGGTGGAGTGGCTGATGAAGTTGAACTTTGAATCAGGTTTCAGGTTTTCTCTTTTCTTTGTTCTGGCGATGTTGCTTTTCAGCACATGCGAGATTATGGCTGCGGAGCCGGCTTTGCCCGCAGGCCTCGAATCCCCCGGCACCAGATCATCCGCGTCAGAGCCAGCCCTGCCCGGAGGGCTTGGCGGCGATAATGCCGGGCCCGCGCTGCCTTCCGGCCTGTCCGGCAAGGCCGAATCGGAAAAACCAGCCGACACGCCGACCGGTTCAGGTTTTCCCCTGAACGGTTTCTGGGAGACCCGTATCGGAACAAGGCTGCAGGAAGATCGTAATGAAAAAGAGATGTCGATTCTCGAAACGCGCCTGCGTCTTGAAACCGAGAAGCACTGGGACCGCGTTGCCTTGCGCCTTAGCGCCGACCTTCTGGCCGACGGGATTACTGAAGAGTTCGATACCGATCTTGAACGTGGAGAGGGGCTGGTCGATCTCCGTGAAGCAAATATTCTCCTGCGCCCCCTCTCCTTCATGGACATCAAGGCCGGACGGCAGATCCTTACCTGGGGCACGGGCGATCTGTTGTTCCTGAACGACCTCTTCCCTAAAGACTGGCAGGCATTTTTCATCGGCCGCGATACCGAATATCTCAAGGCACCGTCCGATGCGCTAAAAGCATCTTTCTTTACCCCCGTGGTGAATCTTGATTTTATCTACACCCCGCGCTTTGACGCCGATCGCGGAATTACGGGCGAACGGATTTCATATTACAATTCATCCGCCGGCAAAATCGTGGGGCGCAACATGGTATCCGACCTGGCGCGGCCGGACGACTGCTTTGACGACGATGAATGGGCCTTGCGTCTTTACCGCAATGTACGCGGGATTGAGCTTGCCGCCTACGCTTACCGTGGATTCTGGAAAAGCCCCGCCGGAATGGACTCATCCCGCAACGAGGCGACCTATCCCGCTCTTGACGTTTACGGCGCAAGCGCGCGCGGCCAGCTTGGCAAAGGCATAGCCAACTTCGAATTCGCCTACTACGATTCCCGTGAGGATGAGCACGGCACCGATCCGCTTACGCGCAACAGCGAATGGCGCTTTCTTGTGGGATACGAGATGGAGATTGCCAAAGACCTGACCGCCGGCATGCAGTACTATGTTGAGTTGATGGACGACTACGGCAATTACCAGCGAAACGCATTTGACGGTAAACCGGAGAACGACGAATACCGCCAGCTGGTCACCCTGCGCCTGACAAAACTGTTGATGAACCAGAACCTGACCTTGTCGACCTTTATCTATTATTCGCCCAGCGACCGCGACGCTTATATCCGCCCCAATGTCAATTACAAGCTGAACGATTCGTGGACGGCAGAAGCTGGCGGGAATTTATTCTTCGGCGAAGACGATCATACTTTCTTCGGCCAGTTTGAAGACAACACAAACATGTACCTGTCCATCCGCCGCAGCTTTTAGATAATGCGATGCTGTCTCAGGTTGATGAGGCGGGGCTGTCGTTTTGATAAGCAATACGTCCCGTCAGGCGCAGCAAGCCTTCAAGAATTGTCAGGGGATGGGGCGGGCACCCCGGCACATACAGGTCTACAGGCAGAATATTCCCCACGCCATTGCACTGCTCCGGATGATCTCCGTAGATTCCTCCCGATATGGCGCACGCGCCGACCGCGATCACTATCTTTGGTGAAGGGACGGCATCGTAAGTCTTTTTGAGCGCGAGCTGCATATTCTTTGTGACCGGCCCGGTTATCAGCAAACCGTCCGCATGGCGCGGCGAGGCTACGAACTGTATTCCGAAACGGTTCAGATCCCAGCCGATGGTGGTAAGGACGTTCGTGTCCGCTTCGCAGGCATTGCACCCGCCTGCGCTGACCTGCCGCAGCTTCAGTGATTTGGAGAAGTATTTTCTGGCTGTGCTTTCTTTCTCCGGTGTCTGCCGTTCCTGATCCCGTTCACGTGTGCCGATCAGTTCGCTCCGGATGAGCGCACCCAGACGGAAGTCCTTTCCGAAGCTGATAGCCTTTTTGCTGCAGGCAGCGGCGCAGGCCCCGCAGAAAATACATTTACCAAGGTCGATTATTTTTGCGGACGATGGTTCAATGGCTCCGGTGGGGCAGGCCTTCGCGCATTCGGCGCATCCCGAGCAACGCTCGGAGTCGACGACCGGGCAACCACGAAAACGGTCGGACAAAATGGGCGGCGCGCCGTCCGGATAGGAAAACGTCCGGTGTCCCTGTCGTAAACGGGCGAAGAGATTTTTTATCATGGCCGGTCCATCCCGCAATCAGTTTTCATAAATCGTGGCCGCAGTAAGAGAGGTTGAAGCTTTTGTTGCATAAAGGGAAATCGGAGATCGCTTCGCCGCGCAGCGCGAAGGCCAGTCCCGGCCAGTTATGGAACGAAGGATCAACAATCTTGTACGCTGAGAATCGGCTGTTCGCATCGGTCACGCCCACGTGCACCACTTCACCACGCCACGCCTCGGTCGCCGCGACCGCGATGCTGTCGGGGACGAGCGCACCGCTTTCCGCGTTGGCCTGATTTTCGCCGAGATGCTTTACCGCCTCTTTCACAAAGACGAAGGAACGTTGCATCTCCAGCCACCGGACATAGGCGCGCGCGAACACATCGCCCGTATCCGC
>JAFGWW010000004.1 GCA_016936955.1 Planctomycetota bacterium
AATCCGGCATGTTCTAGAACTGTTCCCATGATCCTGCGAACATCGCGCTCATCGTCACATATCAGAATCTTTCCCTGAGATTTATGCTGCAAATCCGAAAGTGGGAAGCGTATGGCGATGATTGCACCTCCGCCGGGGTTGTCTTCGGCCGAGACTGTGCCACCGTGGGTTCGGATGATGCCGTCCACAACCGAGAGGCCAAGACCAGTGGCATTCCCGTCGCTGCCGCCCCCCATGAGGCCGGTTGTGGTGAAAAAAGGCTCGAAAATCTTGTTCTTGATCTCATCACTTATGCCTTCTCCACTGTCGGAGAACTCAATATTGATTGAATCGCTGTCTGTGTAGGTCGTGATACCGATTTCCCCGGTGTCTCCCTTTCTTAATATTGCCTGCCGTGCATTTATCAGGATATTGAGGAATGCCTGTTGAATCGCCGCCTGCTCAAGGTCGATTTCCGGGAGTTTGGCCATTTGAAGATGGATGTTGATGCCAGAGACGCTGAACTCCTGACGGATGATATCAATAGTTTCTGTTATCAGGTGGTTGATGTCTGATAGGGCTTTCTGTGGGTTTTCCCTTCTTGCGAAGCGAAGCAGATTCTTTGATATCTCCGATGCCCTTGTTGCCGCGCGCTGGCTGTTATAGAGTGCTTTTTTCATCAGTTCTGGGTCGTTCTGATCCAGCGCCATCCCCGTATAGCCGATTATACCGCTCATCAGATTGTTGAATTCGTGTGAAACGCCCCCGGCAAGAATGCCGAGGGATTCGAGCTTCTGCGACACGTAAAGTCGGTTTTGCATCTCTAGCATGCGCTTCTTGGCTTCGGCTTGGTCGATAACCTTTTTTACGGTTATTCTTAGCTCTTCGATTTCAAAAGGCTTGCGCAGGTAATCGGTCGCTCCATCCCGAAGGGCGGAGATGGTGTAATCAAGCCTGTCGTGGCCCGAGACGATGATCACGTCCTGTTCCGGTTTGCTTTCTTTTATGCGCTTCAGGAATTCAAGCCCATCCATTCCCGGCATCTGTATGTCTGAAATAATGAGGCTGTATTGGTTGGCTTTTATTTTCTCAAGCCCCTCTTGGGCGGAGGCAGCGGTGTCCGGTTCGTATCCCGCAAGCCTGAGGGTGCGGCGTATGCTTGAGGCAAACTGCTCGTCATCGTCGACAATAAGAATGTGATGTACAGTGTTATTCACGAATGGCGCCTTTTGTCAGGATGCAATAAACCTGTAATCGTTATGAAGCTAAGGTTGTTCCATGCATTTGCGCGACAGTGTCTCAATTCAGACAGTGCCTGTTTGCTGCTGTACTTATATTCCATGTACAGTACTGTTGAATTTTACGTTTAATGTGATTCCCGGTCAAGTTCTTTGAAGCCTCTAGTTGTTTACTCCATACGAGACCATGGGGTAATAGAGTATGTTGAGGGCGGCCAGGTGGGCAGGGTTTATTATTCTGCCCGCGATATGCCAGGCCACCAGCAATCCGATTACCGATGTCGTTGGCTCCCACATAAAACGGTGATACTTCATGGCGGCTTCGTGACTCATGAAAGCGGGAATAATGCCGCTGCCGTCGAGAGGCGGGATCGGTATGAGGTTGAAAATGCCGAGAATGAGATTGAGAGTAAAGGCAATGCTCAGAATTACTGCTAAGGCAGCGACGCCGCCTGAATATCCTGCTGCGGGTATGACTACAGTAGATGCCGAGATTGATGCAGGGGGGGCAAAAATGCCGATCGCCAGCCCGAAACGGATAAGCACTCCGACGAAAAGCATCAGAAGAAGGTTAGATCCCGGGCCGGCTGCTGCCATTGCCGCCGCACGTTTGGGATACCGGTTTGCCCAATTCGGATCGTATGGTGCACTGGCCATGCCGAACATCCAGGTCCCGTGATTGAATATAAAAGATAGCATGGGAAGGACTACCAACCCGAACTGGCTTCTCTTGATATGTGGAAGCGGGTTTAGGCTTACCTGCCCCCCAGCATGGGCCGTATAGTCACCGAGCTGCATTGACATCCATGAGTGGGCGGCTTCGTGAAGGGTTATGGTAAAAAGCAGAACAACATACCATGTCATGCCCATGGCGAGAAACTGGATCGGGTTTTCCATCAGGTGATATCTCCAATGTGCATGGATACTTCTTTTTCCAGCCGCTGCAGGTCAAATGGCTTTGACAAGATGCTATTGACACCAAGCCGCATGATATGGTCGAAAAGCGGGCTGCTTTCATCGATATTCCCGCTCATTATAACGATAGGATAGTCCAAGTCAATTTCCCGGATGCATCTGAGCGGGGTTAATGGGTCAGTGTCGGGCAGAAACAGGTCGAGGAGGATCAGGTAGTAGCGATCCTTATCAAGCAGCTTTTCCGCGTTGGTCCAGTTGTGGCATGGCACAATCTTGGCCCGTCCGTGAAGGGCTGCTTCAATTATGGACGGCAATTCCGGATCGTCGTCGATGACAAGCACCTGCGGCAAATCTGCTTTGCTTTTTGTTTTCATATTGTCCTTTACCCGAGAGTTGCCATATGATAGCCAATAATACAGACTTAATATAGAGAAATGGTGTCTCTTTTTTCATATTTGTCATTCCGGGGAGAAGTTGATGGGGGCATGCTCAATAAATGTTGGCGGGTCGATTCTCGAACTGCGACAGGGCGACATCACGCTTGAGGCGGTTGATGCAATTGTCAACGCAGCCAATACCGGTCTTCGGGGTGGGGGCGGGGTTGACGGAGCAATTCATCGTGCGGGAGGCCCTGCGATAATGACGGAATGCAGGGCAATCGGAGGATGCGAGACTGGTAAATCCGTTATAACTACAGCAGGCAGACTTCATGCGAAATATGTAATACACACGCCAGGCCCGGTCTGGCGTGGCGGGGGGAGGGGGGAAGCGGAACTGCTTGCAAGTTGCTACAGCACAGCCATGAAAATTGCATATGAGCATGAGGTTGGCTCGATTTCTTTCCCCAGCATCAGCACCGGAATATATGGATATCCTGTTGAAAAGGCGGCAGAAATCGCTCTCCGTGCCGTGTTTGAGGGACTGCAAGAGTATGTCAGCATTAAACTTGCCCGTTTTGTGCTCTTTGATTCTGTTACGTATTGCGCCTATGAGAAAGGGTTGGGGCTTCTGATAGATTAATTTTATGCTTGACTATCTGGCGTTTAATTGACGATAATACTATAACCCGCTAGTAATATGGGTTTTAGTGCATTGAAAACATGCTTGTGCAATTAGTGAGGCTGATCCTTATATGCTTAAAATCACACATATAGTCTTTTCCGTTCTGCTGTCGGTTATCATTGTCGCCGGATCCTGCAAGGCGGCAGACGAGGCTAAGGACGCGAAGGGTGCCGATGAAAAGCTTTCTGAGGTCAAGCCCACGGTAAGAACCATTGCGGACAAGTACCGTGAAATAAAGAACCAGACCGTTAAGCTGAGCGACTTTACCAAAGTTGGCGAGGAATTGACTTACCGCGTGAGCTGGAAAGGCATTCCTGCCGGAACCATCACCCTCCGAACCAAGCGCACCAAGCGTGTCGGCGACCGCAAAGCCCTGAATTTTGAGATCAGCATCCAGTCCAACGATTTCCTTTCCATGATTTATCCCGTAAGCAGCACCATCACCAGCCTTGCCGATACCGAAGACGGCCGCAGTTATCTCTTCAAGCGCGACCTCAAGGAAGGCCGCAGGCGGGTGGATGATCGCTTGCAGTTTGATTATGATTACAAAAGCGCTGATGGCCGCGTCGAGCCTGTAGCTCTTTATTCCAAGATCAAAAATGGTACAACGAAAAGCAATACCCCGCTGCCGATTCCCGGTCCCATGCAGGATTCACTGTCTATAGTTTATTATATGCGCAGTCTCAAGTTTAACAAAGAGGGTGATACGCACGAGCTGCTTCTCGGCGGGCACAAGAGGGTTGACGTTGTAAATGTTACCGCCATGGAGTTTGTTAAAAAGAAAACCGCGGTTGGTACTTTCGATTGTGTTGTGGTCGAGCCCAAGGGGGACGAAGACTCCGACAGCACAAATATCGTCTCCACCAAGGGGACGGCGATGATCTATCTTGAAAAGCACACCGGAATCCCGGTATACATGACAGTTGCAGTTCCTTTCGGGAATGCGGTAGCGGTTCTCAGCGAGCACAGCATGACAGATCTGGATAAGTACAAGCTGGACGATAAGGAAGCGGGGAAGGCGAAAGAATAGGCACTGCCGGTTCTCTTACCAGTAAAAAATGCCGAACCGCTCCTGCGAGCGGTTCTTTAGTTGGGAGGGATAATTTGAGCTGCGTAATCATCATTCCTGCAAGGCTGGAATCAACCCGTTTGCCGCGAAAACTTCTACTCGACGACACGGGCCTGCCCCTGATCTGCCATACTGTCCGTACTGCGGTTGACGCGCTGAATAAGTCAAAAGGGCTTATTGCCGAGGTTGTGGTGGCGGCTGATGATAAATCCATCCTTGAGGCGGTAAACACTTTTTGTGCATCGGAGAACCTTCCTGCACGGGGAATCATGACCCGAAAGGATCACCCCTCCGGCTCCGACCGCATTGCCGAGGTGGTTGCCACGCTTCCTGGGGATGTCGATTCGGTTATAAATCTTCAGGGCGACGAACCGGAGATGGAGCCTGACTACATTATTCAGCTTGGCGGGTTGCTTGCCAGGTCGCTCTCCAATGGTAGCATGCCTGATATTGCCACCCTTGTTCATCCGATCCACGAAGCGGCGGATTTCTCCAATCCTAACCTTGTGAAATGTGTATTCGGTACAGAGGGCAGGGCGCTCTATTTCAGCCGCTCCCCCATCCCGTGTGACCGCGATAGAGCCAAGGCTGCCGGAGATGTCCTCGGCTACGGACATATGGGGATCTATGCTTACAAACGCGACTCGCTGATGAAGTTCATCTCCCTCCCTCAGGGAGAACTCGAAAAGACCGAGAAGCTTGAGCAGCTCCGCGCCCTCGAAAACGGTATGAGTATAGCTGTCGGCGCCATCGACGGCCCCCCTCCCAAAGGCATTGATACGCGAGAGGATTACGAGGCTTTTGTGGCGCGAACCAGATAGAGCGAAAGGCAGGATCATGAAAAAGCGGATAGAGATAAAGGGTGTTGATGCGGCAAGGTTGGCTTATCTTCATATTCCTCTTGGCTTTATTTTGGGTCTGTCTTTTGCCGCTTGGTTTGTGCATGAAGAGTTTGTGCGCCGTCAATATGCTCCGCAGCCACATTCTTATGAAAAAACCGCAATGCTATGCGTCTTGATGTTCCCATGCATAGTTTTTGTTGTCTATCTGGCAGCCTGGCTTCAGGCGAAATTGGTTAATATGATTTTTGCTCTTCTCAAGGCAGGGCCTGTGCTTGAGATTGAAGTCAAGGATGATAAGGCCGATCGTTTCAGCTGATATCAATACCTGCCCCATATTGGCCGAAGCCATAGTCATTTTTCTGGCTATCCCCTTTGCATAATTATTTTCCGTAACTTCCAAACATCAAATGAAGCTTCCTTTTGCATCCTCAAGTATGCCTGTTT
Organism: Planctomycetota bacterium; assembly: GCA_016936955.1. Taxonomy (GTDB): domain Bacteria; phylum Planctomycetota; class SZUA-567; order SZUA-567; family SZUA-567; genus JAFGWW01. Next base: position 5,550 of record JAFGWW010000004.1, read on the forward strand.
TATTATACGTGAAAAAATTCACAAAAAAAGATATAATTGAAGATATAAACGTTTGACAAATCACAAAGGCGGTGTAAGATAGATATAAAAATATCTAAGTGCGGTTGGTAGATGCCGGTGCTTATGTTAGATCCGGGAGTTAAGTAGATGCCTAAAAACGCGGCAAAGGTCGGCAAGATACCTTCTATCCGTAGGCTACCACAGTATTTACGGGTTCTGAGGGGCTTGGAGGGGGCGGGGCAGGAGGTTGCCTCTTCTTCCATGCTCTCCACGTCACTTGGTCTTGAGCAGATAGTGGTAAAAAAGGATATAGAAATAACCGGAATTACAGGAAAGACCGGGGTGGGTTATATGGTGGCAGAGCTTATAGACGGGATTGAAGACTATCTGGGCTGGAACAACAGCAGTGACGCTTTTCTGGTCGGTGCCGGGAGCATGGGGAAGGCTCTTCTTGGCTACGACGGGTTCAGGCGTCACGGGCTCCAGATTGTAGCTGCTTTCGATAATGATGAGGGTAAGGTCGGCGGAGAGTACAAGGGCGTACCGGTTCTTCCCATGAGCAAGCTGAAGTCGTTGGCCAGCCGCCTTCATGTTCATATCGCTATACTCACCGTCCCGGGCGATTCAGCGCAGGAGGTTGCATCCCAGCTTGCTGATTGCGGCATATCCGGCATCTGGAACTTCGCGCCCACCACGATTCAGGTTCCCGAAAGCGTCTCGGTTCTTAATGAGGATCTGAGCGCAAGTCTGGCCGAGCTCTCGGTCAGAATACAGAGCAACATGTGATGCAATAAGGAGCGAGGGATGACGGTCAAGATTTCTATCTGCATGGGCAGCTCGTGTTTTGCCAGAGGCAACGAACGCAATCTGGAGATTATCGAGAATTACCTCAAGGAAAATAGTATCGAGGGTGAGGTTGAACTCATGGGCGCCCATTGCGAAGCGAACTGCCGCAAGGGACCGAACATCGTTATCAACGGCCACCTCTTCGAAAAGGTTGATCCCGGTCTTCTTGTGTATCTTCTTGATGAAAACCTTAAGTAGGCGGGGAGGGACATGATGGACAGACAGCATCCGATCTACACCATCGAAACCAAATGTCAGGATTGCTACAAGTGCGTCCGCCAGTGCCCCGTAAAGGCGATTAAGGTGCGCAACGGCCACGCCGCCGTGATACCGGAACTTTGCGTTGCGTGTGGCCACTGCGTAAAGGTCTGCCCGGCCCAGGCGAAAAAGGTTCGCAATGACCTCGGCCGCGCCAGTTATCTTCTTGAAACCGGGCGCCCCGTATATGTCTCCATAGCCCCGAGCTGGGTCGGAGAGTTCAAGGAAATATCGTCGACAAACATGATTGCCGCCATAAAGAAATTAGGGGCTACCGGAGTGAGTGAAACCGCCATTGGTGCGCAGGAAGTCTCTGCCGTTCTCGGCGACTGGATAAGTGACCGCGGGCCTGGCTTGTGGATATCGAGTGCATGCCCAGCGGCGGTGGAGTTTATTACCCGTTACCTTCCGGAGTATCGCGACAGGATCACCCCGATAGCTTCACCGGCCCTTGCCCATGCGCGGATGCTGAGGAAAGAGTTTGGTGAAAACATTGTAGTGATTTTTATCGGCCCTTGTCCGGCCAAGAAACTTGAGGTGGACCTTCATCCCGACCTGATGCAGCTCGCACTAACTTTCGAGGATCTGCACAACTGGTTTAAGGAAGAGGGGATTGACCCAGCTAAGGTTGAGGTTGATGAGGATAACGATAAATTCGTCCCCTATTCCTCCAAAGACGGTGCCCTCTACCCGCTCGAAGGCGGCATGATAGAGACGATAAAAGTCAAGAATCCGCAGCGCGAGACCCAGCTTCTTCCCGTATCCGGCCTCCGTTCGATAGATAATCTTCTGGCTGGCGCGAACAGTGATATTGAGGATAAGACGGTAATGCTTGAATGTCTTGCCTGCGCCGGCGGGTGTATAAACGGGCCTTGCATGAGCCGTGGGCGCACCAGTCTCTCCTCCATGCTTGAGGTTCGCCACCGTGCCGATGCGGTTAACGATTACGAAACAAAGATGAAAGAGGAAGAGCTTATCCTGCCCCTTCCTGAAAGCACATGCGGCCTTGCCGAGCCTGACGAGGAGGAGATCAGGAAGGCTTTGGCTAGAGTTGGAAAAGAGAAAATCTCGGACGAGCTTAACTGCGGCGGTTGCGGATACGACACCTGCCGCCAGTTCGCAAGCGCCCTTATTAACGGTAATGCAGAACCGGCAATGTGCTCGTCCCACATGCGCAAAATAGCTCAGCGCAAGGCAAATGCGCTGCTGCGCTGCATCCCCGACGGTGTGGTTATTGTGGATCGGGATCTTAAGGTCGTCGAATGCAACCGGGCTTTTGCGGATCTCTTCGGCGAGGCAACACAGCTTGCTTATGACGCTCAGCCCGGTCTGGAGGGGGCATTTATTGATCGCATTCTTCCCTTCCACGAACTATTCCGCACCGCCCTGCGCACGGGGCAGGATGTGAGCCGCGAGCGCCTTCCGGTTGGGGATAAGCTCTTTACCGTATCCATCTTCCCCATTGAGCCCAAGTGGACGGTGGGAGCCATTATTCAGGATGTTACCGAGACGGAACTAAAGCGCGAGCAGATTGCCAGGCGTGCACGGGAGGTTATCCAGAAAAATCTGGTCACCGTTCAGGAGATTGCCTGCCGCCTTGGTGAGCATATGGCGGACACCGAAATCCTGTTGAGCTCCATTGCCGATGACTATGGCCCTGACATGCCGACGATTGAAGAGCCGGAGAAGGAGGGGTGAATATGGTTCCCGAAATTTTTGTGGAAACAGATTTCGCCCAGCATAGAAAGTCGGGCGAACACATCTGCGGAGATGCTTTCACCTCGGCCAGAATCCCCGCCGAGAATCGTATTATCTCGGTTCTTTCCGACGGGCTCGGAAGCGGGGTAAAGGCGAATATTCTGGCTTCGATGACGGCGACGATGGCCCTCAAATACGCCATGGCCAACAAGGACATCCTGCGCGCCAGCGAGGTTATCATGGATTCGCTGCCGATCTGTCAGGTACGCCAGATTAGCTATGCCACCTTTTCTATTATTGATGCGACCCTCCACGGTAGGACGCGAATTGTGGAGCAGGGCAATCCTAATTTTCTTTTCTTCCGCAACGGTGACGAGATGCCGGTTGAGCGCAGGGAGACCTCAACCCCGCGCTGGCGCGACCGGACGCTTCTTTTTTCCGAGATCCTTACCCGCCCGGAAG
>JAFGWW010000130.1 GCA_016936955.1 Planctomycetota bacterium
ATCAACCAACTCCTCGCCGTCAACCTGAACGGCATTCTCCTCTCCGGAGGGCCCCACCCCGACCCGCAGGCGCGGGTAATCGGCGGAGGCCAGAGAGTGCTCTATCGACGCCAGCCCGTTGTGTCCGCCGCAGGAGCCGCCGGCCCTGATCCTGATCCTTCCGAGAGGCAACGCGACGTCGTCGGTCACAACCAGAATATCGGATAGCTCCGGTTCCTGCTCCAAACTGTCCAGACACCAGGTCAGCGCCTCGCCCGAAAGGTTCATGAAAGTCACGGGCTTGAGGAGCAATACTTTTTCGCTGTCCACTTCCTTTTCGGCGGCAAGGGCCTGCCATGAATTTCTGTATGGCGGAAAGGAGAACTCCGAGGCGATGCGGTCGACAACCCTGAAACCTATGTTGTGCCGCGTCTCTTCGTACTTCTTTCCCGGATTTCCCAATCCCACTACCAGCTTCATATGACCACCGCCGCCAGGCAGAATAAAACCTGCCTACTCTTCCTTCTTCGCGCCAATAACCTCGGGGCCTTCCGCGCCTTCCTCGGCAGCAACCTCTTCACCCGCAGGCATGTGGCAACTGGCGACGGCAACGTCGGCGTGGGTGAGGATCTTCACGCCGGCGGGGGCAACGATATCCTTGACGTAAATAACATTGTCGATATTCATGTTGGTGATATCGACATTGATGTGGTCCGGAAGGGTCTTCGGGGTGCACTCGACATCGACGTTGAACTGGCTCTGCTCGACAACACCGCCGCCGGCCACGCCGACCGAATCACCCACAAGGGCAACCTCGACAGTGACGTGAATCTTGTCGGTGTCGCTGATGGCGCGGAAGTCGGCATGCAGGATGTCGCGGTCGAAAGTACCGTGCTGCACGTCCTTGATGATGGAGTGGATCTTGGTTCCTTCGAGGTCGAGGTCGAGCACGCGCTCGCCGCTGTGGAGGATGCGGACAAACTCCTTGAGCGGAACCTTGACGTTCAGGTTTTCCTTGAGTTCACGTCCGTAGATGACCCCGGGAATGAAACCTTCCTTGCGCATGTCAAAGGCAACATATTTGCCAACACCTTCGCGCTTTTGAATACTGAGAGTAGCCACTGTTAAATTCTCCTTATAAACCTTGCGTCCCTGAAAACATTACCGCACGGACGCTACGGGTAATCAACAACCAAAACGCGCCTGCGGCATAAGCCGGGGCGCGGTAAAAATATTATACAAACAAGAGGCTTACGCTCTTGTTGCGATGGATACGGTTGATAGCCTCGCCGAGAAGCGGAGCCACCGAAAGCACGGTAAGGTTGACCCCTTCCGGCGCTTCCCTCTGGGGAACCGTGTTGGTGACGATCACTTCGTCAGGAGCAGCCTTCTTGAGGCGCTCGAAAGCAGGCCCCACGAAAAGGCCGTGCGAAGCTCCGACGATAACGCTCTTCGCGCCATGGTTGCGGGCAATCTCGACCGCGCTCGCCATGGAACCGGCGCTGGCGATCATGTCGTCAACGATAATCACGTCGCGATCCTTGATCTGGCCGATGACGTAACCGTGCTCGATCTCCGTATCGCTCAGGCGGCGTTTCTCCACCACCGCGAGGTCACCCTCGAGGCGCTTCGAGAAGGAGTAGGCCATCTTGATGTTGCCGATATCCGGGCTCATGACGACCGGGTTATCAATCTCCTTCGCCTTGAGGTAATCGACGATTACGGGAGCGGAGAAGAGATGATCCAGCGGGATATCGAAAAAGCCCTGGATCTGGGTCGCATGAAGGTCCATACAGAGAACACGGTCGACGCCGGAGGTGGTGAGAAGATTCGCCACCAGCTTGGCCGTAATCGGCACGCGCCCGGCGTGCTTGCGGTCCTGGCGGGCGTAACCGTAATAAGGTATTACTGCGGTGATCTTGTGGGCCGAGGCGCGGCGCAGGGCGTCCACCATGATCAGCAGCTCCATGAGATGCTGGTTGGCCGGGGGGCAGGTCGGCTGGATAATGAATACGTGAAGGCCGCGGATATCGTCAAGAATCTTGACGCTCGTCTCGCCGTCGGCAAAGGTATTGACCTCGCAGCGACCAAGCTCGGTCCCGAGGTGTTTGCATATCTCGTTACCCAACTCCCTGTGGGCATTACCTGTAAAAATCCGCATCACAAACTCCATCTATCACATTAGGGCCAGAATGAACCCCGACACCGGAACTATTTCCCCCGCGAAGCGAGAACCTCCTCGACCTCCGCCAGGTCCTCGGGCGTGTTGACCCCGAGAGCCTCGTTCACATCCTCGCAGACATGGGCGGCAACCTTCTCGCCCTTCGCCAGCAGAATACCGATCACGTCGGTGAGGTAATACTCGTTCTGCGAGTTGTCGTTACTGAGTCCGTCAAGCGCGTCCCAGAGAGCGTCGGCGCGGAAACACATTACGCCAGTGTTGCCCTCGTCGATGGCGCGCTGCTCTTCGGTGGCGTCCTTGTACTCGACGATGCCGAGCACCCCGCCGTCTTCCCCGCGTACGATCCTGCCGAAGCGGCTCTCGGCCGGAATCCGCACGGTGAGCAAAGCCACCGCCGCATCCTCCTTCTCGCGAAGCTCGCGCACGGCGAGGAAGCTCTCTTCCGAAAGAAGCGGCATATCGCCACACGTGACAAGCACGGGGGCGTCGGGATTATTCTCTTGAAACGCGAGACGGGCACACATTACAGCATGCCCGGTCCCGAGTTGAGGCGACTGCTCAACCCAACGAACTCCGGTCGGCAGCTTGGCGATGACTTCATCTTTCATGAAGCCGACAACCGCGACGCGGTCGTCAATACCCGCTGCCGAGAGCGCGCTCAGTACCCATTCGATCAGGGGTTTTCCCCCCGCCTCGAAGAGCACCTTGGGGCGGTCGCCTCCCATGCGCGTTCCCTTGCCGGCAGCAAGGACGCACGCACGCGGGGCAATTGCCATGAGGTTTCCCTCCGGTTCAATCAAGAACCACGCACACTACGGAACCAGTTCGAAATCAGCAGCCATGCCCTCACAGGAGCACGGCCTATATCAGAAGGTTAAAAGATAACCGCCGGGAGACACAATTCAACCGTTATTTCAGATTTTTGTTATCAACCACAACCGGATAAAACCCTGCCCGCAAGACGCAACCCCTTGCCAAAACGCGCATTTCGGGGAACCTGGCGGGGTTTTCTGGCAACCCGCCCATCTAAGGCATAAAGTCGGCGAAATCTGTTTTACATTACATTATGCCAAATTGGCAGATATCATGCCGCAGATCAGGTAATGTTCCGGAAAGCAGCGTATTTTCTCAAGTTTTCCCTAAAAACGCCTCCTCACCGTCCGATAAAACATATAGGAGGTCTGACAGGCATCTCTGCTATATTGACTGATACCTCCGTAAATCAGACTGAAAAGGGACGAAAATGGCAACAAACGGCATTACATCCTCACTTATTCCGTACACATCTCTTGATCTTCAGAACGCGCAGCTCAAGAGCAACTCCATGGCGACCTTGCTCTCATCTACCGGCAGCAGCAATTCTTCTATATCCAATCTTACAGACCTGATCTCCCGGGGCACGATAGACATGTCCAACATCTCCGCCATCGGCTCCTCCCTCAACGCAGTCTCGCGGGCGGCGAAAATGTCGGGCGTAAGCGATGCAATGGATAACGTCAAGATGTTTGTCGAAGACCTCCAGTCCAACGGCACCGACAGCATCACCATCCTGCAATACCTCAACCGCGCGCGGGAACTTGCCGCCTCCGACCCTGAGGCATTCAGCGAAATTTTCTCCGGCAACTCCGGCGAGAGCGCAACCACCACCGAAGAAACCTCGGCCGACGAAACCGCAGCCGCTCTGGTTGGCGGTGGCGACGAAAGCGAATAACCGGGCTCCGAAATATCGGCCAAATAAAACAGACAACCCCGGCGGAAAACTGCCGGGGTTGCTTTATTGTTACGGCAATCTGAAGCCATATCAGCAAGACGAACAACTTCCCGAAAGGAAGAATTACAGCGCCTTGACCATCTCGCAGAGCTTTTCATTGGCGGGGGTGGGGATTCCGCATTCGGCACCTGCGGCGACTACGGCTCCGTTGATGTCGTCGATTTCGGTGAAGCCCCGTTTTTTCTGCATATCCTGACGCATCGAGCTCGCGCCCGTATCTTCCTTGCCTGTCTTCCACGCCAGCGCCTTGCGCACGATAAAGACGGGAAGACGGCAGAGCCGCGACAGTGCACGGACAGGATAGCCCGGCATATCCAGCGGCTCGATCCCTTTCGCCTGCATCACCGCAAAACCTTCTCGCAAAGCCCGCGCCGAGAGCGAGCCGTATTCGGGATGGGCAAGAATCTCTCCGGTCGGCAAGCCGGTTACCGCGTTCAACGCATTGAAAGCAACATTAAGCATGAGCTTCGACCACTTGAGGCGCAGCGCCCCATTCTCGCAATCGAAGAAAGGCGATTCCATGCCGGTATCGGGCATGAGGCTCTCCCACACCGCGCGCGCAGTTTTTGCATCGCTCTGGAACGGCGCTCCCGCAATGCCGCCGCGGTCATCCTTCCACGCCACCTCGCCGGGCGCGAGAAATTCGGTATAGGCGCAGATCATTCCGGCGATGAGAATGTTCCCGGGGAAAGCCGTCTTGATTTTCGGCTCGTTGCCGAGGCCGTTCTGTAGACTCAAGATAGCAGTCTCGCCGGAGACGATTGGCGCAACCTGCCCGATCGCCTTTTCGGTATCAAAACCTTTTACGCTGAAAATGAGCAGATCAACCTTGCCCTTTATTTCATCGGGTGAGGTTACGGCTCTGAGATTATCTTTAATGATACGTTCTCCGTGGCCGAGCTTTAGGCGCAGCCCTTCGGAGTTAATTTTGTCGGCGTGTTTCTCCCGGCCGATCAGGGTTACCTTGTGGCCGCCGAGAGCGAGGAGACCGCCGACCAGACTGCCGATCGCACCCGCGCCCATGATTACGCAATGCTTACCCGCGCCGTTCGCTTCATCTGAATCCGCATCAAGCGCCGGCTTCTGCTCTTCACTATCCGCGCCCGGAACCTCGGCATTGAATGAATAAAGCACTTTCGGCAATGGCGTTTCGTCCTCCGCTTTCCGGGCAGGCGCAATCACGGCCGCACTGGTTTTGCATCCAGAAACATTCCCGACAGATCCGGCAAGGGAAAGAATGTCGGAAGCTACGCGCTCCGGGTCTTCAAAGACGAGGGAGTGGATCTTGCCCTCGTAATTTTTTACCGGCATGATCTTTCCAAGAAGATCGGCTGTCTTGGCGTTGTCGATAATAGAATCGCTCCCCGCCAGAAGAAGCTGGCTCGGCGGGATTTTTCGCTTCGACGAAAACTCTTCCACAAACTTGCGCATCTTCAGCGTCTCGAGGCAGAAGGAAGCCGAGACCGAGGTGACGCGGTGCGGATCGCTTTTTATATATTCGGTGCGTTTCTGACGGGTCGTAAAGTGGTCGGCATTGATCGGAAGGGGGATGGACTTTTTGGGGTCGCCCAGAAGAACTCCGCCAGCCACGCGCATTTTCTGCGTAAAGGAAAGATTGTCTGCCGGAAAGATACCTGGGGCGATCACGGTTACGGAATCGAAAAGAATGCCACGGCGCAAGGCGGAATACATGGCAAGCAACCCGCCCCACGAAAGGCCGGCCAGATGGCACGAGCCAAAATTATTACGGAGGCTGGTGGCGATCTCGCTTACCTGCCTGAGGGCAAAAGCGTAACTCGAAAGATGGCCGCGCACACCGTCCGAACACCCCCACCCAACGCGGTCGAAAGCGAAGACGATATAGCCCGCGTATTGCAGATGGGCCGCCACTTCTTCAAACCATTCGGAATGGCTCTCCACCCCGTGCAGGCAGAGAATCACACCTTTGACGCCCCTGCCCTCCGGCTCGCGGGCGAGAAGATTCCCGTCGGAAGTGACGTTTATCTCCCCCTCGCCGCCGCCGGGTTTCCATGCACGCATGAAGACTTCAGAATTATCGGAGAGGGTGAATTTTCCAGTATGCATATTCAGCTTTCAGTTTTGCCGCAAGCTCCCGCGCCGGAAAAAATTTATCGGGCAACGAACGTTCTTAGAGACTTGCGGAAAGTTTCCCGGCCGCCCATTCCGTCAGCAGTTCACGATTGATCTTTGCGTTGTGGCGAATATCAACCGGCAGTGATTCGTGGAGCATGATTTTCCTTACCGGTTTTGTCAGATCATTCCCGGCCGCCAGTTTTTCGAGTTCATTTACCAGTTCATTCTTGGCCGCATCCGTTGCCGGCATCTCGTAAGGCTCGACAATCATTACCGGCGTCTGTTTCGGGCGCTCGCCCAAACCAACCAGGGCGCTGCGGAAAACTTTTTTGTGTTCGTTGATAATCGCCTCGCAGCAGACGGTCAGCATCAATCCCGCCTCACACTCTACCCGATGCCCCTTGCGCCCGCAGAACCAGAGACGCCCTTTATCGTCAAAATAACCGAGGTCGCCGATGCGGTGGCGCACAACGTCGCCGTCCTTGATCTTGTGCTGGGCGGTGGCTTTTTCGTTCTGGTAATAACGCTTGGTGACGGTCGGCCCCTTGACCGTAATCTCGCCCACACTTCCTTGCGGCACCACGAGAGAATCTGACCACTCGGGAATATTCTCGTCGCTGAGTTTTATTATCTCCACCTTCATCGACGGGATCGGCTTGCCCACGCAGATGCCTTTGCCCTTGCGGGTAAGTTCGGCGGTCTCTGCAAGCACCTCCGCGCCGGTGATGTTCGCAACCGGCAGCGACTCGGTTGCTCCATATGGAGTATTCGTCGTCGCGCCTTCGGGGAGGATCTCGCCAAAGCGTTCGTGTATATACTGGGGCACGGGCGCGCCTGCCAGAAGCACGCGGCGCAGAGTCGGGAATTTGATCCGGTTGTCCACGCAATATTTCGTGACCCGATTCCACAACATGGGCGAGCCGAAAGTGAAGGTGCAGCCCTGATTGCGGATCGCTTCGACAATTCGCTCGGGGTTTACCTGCGCGGGCTTGGTGGGGTCCATGTCAGGGATTACAGCGGTCATGCCGAGGCCTACCGAAAAGAGCGCGAAGAGTGGGAAGGTCGGGAGGTCGATGTCGTCCGGGCCCATATTGAAAACCGATTGCAGGAGATCGCACTGGGCCATGAACATACCGTGCTCGTACTCCACCCCCTTGGCCGGGCCGGTGGAACCGGTGGTGAAGAGAATGGCCGCGAGTTCGTCCTCGGCCGTGTCCGCGATTTTGAAGGGCTCGTGCCATTCGTCACGCAGGTCGCGAAGAGTATAGCCGTCCCATAACCACCTGCGGCCCACAGTTACGTTCACCTTGACCGACTTGAAATATTTTGGCCACAGCCTGCGCGCAAGATGGGCAAGCGGGATACCGACCATCGCGTCCGGCGCGGCGCTCTGGATACAGTGCATCAGCCGTTCGCGCCCCATGCCGGGATCGATCAGAATCGGCGGCGCGCCAACTTTGAAGAGGGCGAAAGTGAGGGCGAAGAAATCAAGGCTCGGCCTGACCATGAGGAGTGTCTTGGTGCCGCGAGTAATGCCCGCACGTTCGAAGCCGCGCGCGTAATGATCGGATTCCCGGTCAAGCTGCTCAAAGGTAAGGTGGGTATATGCGACGCGCCCGTAGCGGTCACGCGATTCGGGAAAGACCACCGCTCGCTTGTTCGGCAACTCCCGCGCCATGCCCCTGAGTCTCTGAGCGATATTGCAAGCCATTTATATATCCTGCTCCTCAAGAAGCATGCTGAGCTCAAGAGGGCGCGTGCCGTCGAAAGGCTCTCCCGATTCGGCCTGCACGCTGCACGCAAGAATGATGTTGATAATCGCGTCTACGTCCATCTCGTCCTCAACGAACTCGCGCTGCTCCTGCAGCTCGCGGACAGCCTCGGCATACTCTCTCATCGCATTCTCGAAATCATCGACAGCGTGATAGAGGGAGGCGCGGACGTAATGATAAATCGGGTGGCCCTTATGGGATTTCTCGAGTTGCGCAAAAAGATCGAGGGCTTTTTCATACTCCCCGGCCACGGCGAAGATGTGGGCGAGGTTTACGTCGAGGTCTTCCTGATAAACCTGCGGGATCAAACCCATCCCGCCAAGGCGCTTCATCTCGTTGATTATTTCTTCGGCTTTATCAAACTCGCCAAGCTCCGCGTGGGTCGCGGCGATGCCGAGCCACTGGGGGCCGTCCTCGGGCGAGGCGCTGACGTGCTGGTATCCGGCGTAAAGGCGCAGGCGCGGGTCGAGATCTGGCGAACCGGCCAGACCGAGGTGGTTGATAGATGCGTAGTTCTGCCCCGTCTTCTCGCGCATGCCCTCGACCATATCTTCGGTCTTCGGAGTCCACGCGGGCGCGGTGATGTTCATTCTTCCGATCATTGCGTTTGTGCTTTCCTAATTTTTTCCTGCCTGAATATGTCGTGTCATTCTGAACGTCAGTGAAGAATCCCGATTGACGCCAAGCCTGCAAGATCCTTCGCTTCGCTCAGGATGACAATGTTTTCGGCAAAGTCCTATGCTTTCAAAAAGGATTCAATCTTCGGGATTATCACGTCGCCCTTATCCTCAAGAAGATAATGGCTCGCGTCTTCGTAGAGGTCGCTTTGCGCGTCGGGGAAACGGCGCTTCCATTCGTTATAAAAATATGTGGTGAAGCAGAAATCGAGAGCGCCCCACTCAATCAGCATGGGCTTCTCCCGCAGAGTTTCGAGTTTGGAATCGATCTCTTTCAAGACCTGATAGCTGGGAACATCCTTGTGCATCGGGATGTCATGGACGAAGCGGTGGGTGGCGATGCGCGTCTCCCACGAATTGTAGGGCAAGATGAAACCGCTCTTCACCGCCGGAGGCATCGGATTTTTCGTCGCCATGTAAAGCGCGCCGCCG
>JAFGWW010000131.1 GCA_016936955.1 Planctomycetota bacterium
CGATGGCGTGGCCGAAAGTGTGGCCGAAGTTGAGGAGCGCACGAATGCCGCCTTCCCTCTCGTCCTCGGTGACGACCGTGCCCTTGATTACGCAGCTGCCGTGGATCACGCTTTCGATAATACCGCTCTCAAGATCCAGAATCGACTGCGCGTTCCCGTCCACCAGTTCGAGATATTCCCTGTCCCTTATCATTCCGTGCTTGATAACTTCTGCAAGTCCGGAGAGGAGTTCTGCTTTGGGGAGGGTTTTCAATGTGTCGGTATCGATGACGACCATGCTCGGTTGGTGGAAAGAGCCGATCATGTTTTTGCCGAGGGGATGGTTGATCCCGGTCTTGCCGCCGTTGGACGAGTCGACCATGGCGAGCATGCTTGTGGGAACCTGCACGAAAGGAATACCGCGCATGTAGGTTGCCGCCGCGAAGCCCGCGAGGTCGCCAACCACGCCACCGCCGAGGGCGATGATGCAGCTTTTACGATCAAGCTTGCGCGTGAGAAGTTCGTCGTAAATCAGGGTGAGGCGGCTGATGCTTTTGGAGTCCTCGCCCGGAGGGACGGTGATTATATCTGCTTCATATCCCGCCGCCTTGAGGCTGTCTCTGACCTTCTTGCCGTAATGGGCACCGACGTTGGCATCGGTAATGATGCATACCTTCGAAGGGGAGAGGGTTGCCTTTATTTTTTGCCCAAGGTCTTCGATCAGACCGGGGCCGATCAATATATCATAACTGCGATCGCCAAGTTCAGTGCGGTAGCATTTCATTTGCCGGTATTCCTGTTTGTGTAAGTCCTTGCCGTAGATAATGTTGTTCCGGATATTCTACAGGAAGGGGCGGGGAATGGCAATCATGAAAATCGTGTCAGGCTGTAACGTCACGGGAAGCGCCAAGGCCGGGGTGCTGGGGGCCGCGGTTGTGTTCGGCCGCCTTTGCCTTCTGCGGGGCGGGGGCGGGACGGCTGGTACTCCCCGGCGCGTGCCACGGATTGGGCATGCGTATCAGGCTGTTTTTGAGGTTAACCCCGCGTCCGTGAAGAGAGATTCCCGGTCCCGGCATTGCTCTTATCCCCCGATAAAGCCGAGAAAAATAGGTGTATTACCAAAGTCATAATACACTACGGAGGACGGTTGGTAAAATCGAAAGTTATCGGACGTTGAGTTTTTTTACAGGTGGTCGGGGAGGCTCGCGGCCATCATGGCTGTAGTGTAGGCCCTGCCGCCCACGCTACCCCAGGCGGTAGTCTCATGGGGCAGGCTTCCCTTTTCTGGGCCCACGGCAACCTGCATCCTGCTCATGGAGAGGGCGGGGACGTTGACCAGCGCCGAAGAGGCGGAGGCGCTCTCGTTTTTCGCCTGTGAGAGGAAGTAGGCCATGTATGGGTCGGCCATGGAGGCCTTGCTCATGGATTTTTCCGGTGCCCGGGCGAGGGCGGCGAGGATGTTGCTGCCTTTGCTGCGGAGGCCGGAGTCGTCAGAAGTGAGGAGGCAGAAAGCGCCCATGGCAGACATGCTCTCGCGCTTTACCCCGGCAGTCTCGCCGGTATATGCGATGGTGTTGTCTTCGCGGACGGAAGAGCGGATGTAAGCAAGGCCTTTGTCGAGCGGTTCGGCGCAACCTTCCGTGCCGGAGAGTTTGGCCTGGTTCAGGGCCTGAATCTGCCAAGCCGTGACTGCGGTGTTGGCTTTTTCAGAATTCGCGCCGCGATAGCCCCAGCCGCCGGTGCCGGTCTGGGAGGCGGAGATAAATGCAACCGCCTTGTCGAGAGCCTTGTCCAGCCCTTCGATCCTGAGTGATTTTTTAGCTTCAGCCATGGCGGTTGTGGCGATGCCGTGGTTGTACATGGCGGTCACACCGGGCTTGCCGATGCGGCCGGATTTATCCTGCTGGTTGATGAGATACTGGGCCGCCTTGCGCGCCTCGGCCTCGAAGCCCTTGCCTTCCTTGAGAAAGGCGATAAGCGCGAGCCCGGTCACTGCAGTTTCGTTGCCCTTTTTACCGCCGAATTTCTGGACATTCCACGAGCCGTCGTCGTCCTGCCGTTCCTTGAGCCAGAGGCAGGCGAGGGTGCGGGGGCTGAACTCGGCTTCGCCCTTCTGAACGGTGGCGTAATTATTGGTGCCGATGCCGGGCTTTGGCGTCAGCCCTTTGTCGGAGTTTACCGTAAAAATTATTATGACAGCCGCAGCTGCGGCAGCGGCAAACTTGAATACCGTGTGGATAACATTCGCCCTGCCGACATTGCTCTCCCGCCGTTCGAGTTCGGCGAAGACCTTCTCTTTGAAATTGGCGCCGGTTCTCGAGTCCCGGTCTGCTTTCAGCTTTTCGATAACCTCTTCCATGCCTTCGGCCGGGTCCATGTTGTCGATGGCGGCGAAGATACGGTCCTTGAAATCTGAAGAGGCGGCGGTTGATTTGTCGGATTCCAGCATCTCCATGGAAGAACGCACGGCATCGAGATAAGCCGCGAGCTCCTCGCTCGAGGCGAGGGGGGTTTCCAGTTCCCTGCGCTCATCATCGGAGAGCTCGCCGTTGAGGTAAGCGGGGATCCTTTCGATAAACCTGTCGTTTGTCCTGTCTGTCATGGCCAGCCTCATTCCGTCGGTTCGAGATATTTTCTGAGTTCCCGCAGCCCAAGAAACATGCGGCTCTTGACCGTCCCCTCGGGGATGTCAAGAACTTCGGCAATCTCCTTGTACTGTAGTCCGTGATATACGTTGAGCACAATCACGGAGCGCAGCTTCTCGGAGATCTTAGCCAGCGCGGCCTTGATATCCAGATTCAGCTCGGCAGCGCCTGAACCGCTCTCTGGGTGGGGCATCTCGGTCGAGAGTTCCCCGCCGGAGGTTTTCGGAGAGCGCATCTCCTTGCGCAGGTGGTCGGCCCACACGTGCCTGGCGAGAGTGTAGAAAAAGGTGGTGAACTTGGCTTTGGGTTCATACCTTTCCCGCCAGGAATAGAGCCGCAGGAAAGTCTCCTGCGCAAGATCCTCTCCCTCATGGGTAGAAGCGCCCATGCGGCGGAAAAAGTTCAGTAAAGCGTTCTGGTGGCGGTCAATTAATTCGCCAAAAGCCTCCCGGTCTCCCCGGGCGACCCTGAGCATCGCCTCCACATCCAGCCTGTCCATGTCGTTTTCGGCCATTTCCACTGCTTTACCTGCAAATTATCCATTAGCCAGAGGGGGATTTATTTCATTCCCCTTTATTCTTACAAACGGGAAATTATGCGGCCGGTTCGGAATTATTCCATTTCTCCCCCAGTCGTACAGAATATTATTTATCACCGAAATTTGCGGGATTTCCAGAGATTTTTAAGGCCATGTGAGCATTTACTTATGATTGCGGTGCCAACGCGTTTGGTTTGGTTTTGCCCGATGCCGTTACGAGAAGATGTTCCATGTAATGCCAAGCATGACATTTAGAGCTTCTAAAAAAAACTGATCTAATCGTCTGGCGCAGATCACGGAGCATGCCAGCGACATGAAGGATTCGTGGACGTCGGCTCGTTTGTCGTAA
>JAFGWW010000132.1 GCA_016936955.1 Planctomycetota bacterium
CCGCATCATGCCCCGCATCTACCAGCAGGTAGACTGGTCCAACGGCGGCGACGGCATTGTGATCCGCCGTGCCCACGCGAAGAATCCGCAGAAGCCGACCATCGCCGACCTTCGCGGCAAGACTGTGGTTCTGGCCCAGAACAGCCCGAGCCAGTTTTTCGTTCTCAACGCGCTCATCAACGGCGGCGTCCAGCCTTCGGAAGTTAATTTCAAATACACCCAGGACGCATTCCAGGCCGCGGCCGCCTTCAACGCCGACAAGAACATCGCCGCATGCGTAAGCTGGGCCCCGGACATCTACAACCTCACCGAGGTCAAGGATAACCATCTGCTGGTCACCACCGCGACGGCCAACAAGCTGATCGCTGACGTCTGGTTTGCCCGCGCCGACTTTGCCAAGGACAACCCGGACATTATGGAAGGGCTGGTTCGGGGCATCTTCGACGGCATGGAGATGATGAAGGATGAGGCCAACCGCAAGAAAGCGGCCGAACTCATGAGCAGCGTTTACGGCGGCATCCCCGCCGGCGAGTGCCTTGCCATGCTAGGCGACGCCCACTCCACCAACTACGCCGAAAACCGCGAGTTCTTCCTCAACCAGAACAACCCTGCGAATTTCGAGAGCACGTGGAACACGGCGAACTATCTCTATCGTCGCATAGGCACCATCAGCAAGCCCGTATCCTTCGACAAGGTCATGGACTTTTCCGTTATCCAGAAGCTCGGCAAGGAAGCGAAGTACGCAAACAGCAAAAATGAATACGTAACCCGCTTCGCCCCCGCGAGCGTCAAGACCATCAAGGCCGAGAGCTCCGAGATTCTCACCAAGGTGGTGGTTATCCACTTCTTCCCCAACTCGTGGGATCTGAAGAAGAAGATCGTCAAGAAGGTGGACGGGAAGGACGTGGAGGAGATGTACGACCCCAACGTCGACTTCGTCCTCGACGAAATCGCCAAGCTCTCCGCCCAGTACGGCGCGGCGCGCATCGTGATTGAAGGCCACAACGACGCGAGCATGAAGGGCAAGGTCTCTTCCCAGCTGGTGAAGGAACTTTCGAGCAACCGCGCCAACTCGGTCAAGGAAGCCCTTATCAATAAATACAAGACCCTCCAGCCCAACCAGTTCTCCACCGAGGGCATGGGCTGGGACGTTCCGGCCGACCCGTCGGACCCGAACAACCACGCCAAGAACCGCCGCGTGGAGATCAAGGTCTATCCTCTCGAGGCGATGTAAGGCAGGAGGCCGGGCCGTTTGAGGTTTTGATCCTTACCTGATCGGCAGCGCCTCGCGGTTGACTTTTCCGTGAGGCGCTTTTTATTTGAAGAGATACTGCTCTGGCTGGGTGCCGGAACGAGAGCGGAGAAATATGTCGGACGAAAACAAAAAAGAAGAGAGCGCCGCGCCTGCTCCGAAAAAGGATGTGGCTTTCAAAACCACCGAGGTGATCGCGCCTCCGGAGGAGAGCCCGGATATGTCGGCGGGGCAGAAGCGCTCCGGGATCATGTCCTATCTTTTCCGGGCGGTCACGATCCGCGATGAACCGTCTAACCTCGAGAAGTGCGGCTATGCCCTCTTCGCCATCCTCTGCGTCATTCTTCTCTGGCATGTGCTGACCATAGGCGCGCCGGAAGAACGGATCATAAGCGCCGTAACCCTGCCGAGCCTCTCCGAGACCTTTGATGCCAGCGCGCCCGTTTATGAAACCGATGCGACGGGCGAGAAGATAAAGGTTTCCGAGGGCGGCTCGCTTTACCAGCTATGGTTTGACCGCGAACTTTCACGCAGCGCGATCTGGAGTCTGATCCGCGTGATCGGCGGTTTTGTTCTGGCAATCGGAATCGGAGTGCCTCTCGGGGTAAACGCCGGGGCTTTCAGGCGGCTTCACGCCTTCATGCGCCCCATCTCCGTATTCGGGCGCAATATCCCAATCGCCGCGCTGATCCCCCTCTCCCTGATCTGGTTCGGGGTCAACGAGATCCAGAAGGTGATGTTTATCTTCATCGCCTGTGTGGCTTTCATCTTTTTCGATACGGTCAACTCCATCAACGGCGTGCCGGACAAATATCTCGACACGGCCTACACACTAGGCGCAAAATATAAGTGGCGTCACGGACTGAAATGGTCGCTCATCATCGGCGCGGCTTACGCTTTTTTCTTCGGATTCGCTTACGCCACTCTGGTGCCGGGGGCGGGAGAGACGGTCATGGTGCGCCCCCTTGTGGTGACCTCGGTGGCCGGCCTTATCATCGGCTTTGCCCTCTGGTTCCCGGTCATGTCTTTTCAGGTGGTGCGGAAGGTGATGCTTCCTCTGGCCATGCCCGATATCATCAACAGCCTGCGCCTCCTCTTCGGTCTTGCTTTCGGATATATCATGCTTGCCGAGGTTATCAATACCGACCGCGGCCTGGGGGCGATCATCAACCTCAGCCAGCGGCGCGGCATCAAGGAACATATCTATCTCTGCCTTATTTTTATCGCGATCCTCGCTTTTCTGATCGACCGCCTTATCCTTTACGCCCAGCGCAAGGCCTTCCCCTACAGAACGGGAGGTGAGAAATGAAATATCCCGCAGATGCGCCCACCGAGATCGATCTTAAAGCCTGCGCCATTGTCGATCTGCCCGAGATTCCGGTGCGCCCCGGCGTACCGCCCATCGTTGAGTTCAAGGGCGTGAGCAAGACTTACGGTAAAGGCACGCCGAAAGAGTTTACCGCAATCAGGGATGTAAGCTTCAAGGTCGAGGACCTTGTTGACGAGGGCGAGTTCATCGCCATCCTCGGCCCCAGCGGTTGCGGCAAGAGCACTATCCTCCGCCTCATCGCCGGGCTTGCCCCGCAGTTTCCCCAGAGCGAGGGGGAGGTGCTGGTGAACGGCCATAAGGTAACCGGCCCCGGCGCCGACCGCGGCATGGTTTTTCAGGACTACACCAGCTTCGACAACCGCACGGTGGTCGACAATGTCGCATTCGGTCTGGAGTGCAGGGGCGTGCCCCTTGCCGAGCGGCGCGAGCTTGCCACCGAATGGATCGGCAAGGTC
>JAFGWW010000133.1 GCA_016936955.1 Planctomycetota bacterium
AAGCGAAAATTGGTCTTTTGTCTTCCTCACCTTCTGGGGATGCAGCGGACTTGCGGAGGCGATCACCAAAGCTTACGGCCACGTCCACAGCCTCCCGCCGTCACAGAAACTGATCGGCAACCTCCTCGCCTTCGAGAGCCAAAACGGTTCGGTCCTGAGTCTGAGCGCAACCGAAGGGGCGAAGATGGTAAACGATCTGCTGTGGGGGCTGGTATCACTCTACGAGGAAGGAGATATCCATGACGCAAGCGCGCGTCTGGTTTCTCAGGCACGGGTGCAGATGCGCCGCCATCTGGAATCGGCTTACACAATGCAGAACCTCGCCGACGACCTGCAGGTAAGCATGTCCCATCTTTCGCGCGTCTTCAAAGCGGAAACCGGGCACGGGCCACTCACCATATTCCAGAAGATGAAGATGGAACATGCAACAGAGATGTTACAGGAGACGAACCTGCGCGTTAAGGAAATCGCAGCCATGCTTGGCTTCGACGGCGCGAGCAATTTCACCCGATCTTTCCGCCGCATCACCGGCCGCCTACCCCAGTCGTTCAGACAGGATTGAGGACGCACATCAACGATTCATGACTTGATTCTGCGGAAAATCGAGAATTCTTTACGGTAGGCGTTCGGCGTAATCCCATGGGCTTTGCGGAAAAGGCGATGGAAGTAACTGGGATTGTCAAAGCCGACGGCATAGCAGATATCGAGGATCGGAAGACTGGTCGAACGCAGCATCTCGCCTGCTTTCTCAAGGCGTTGCTGGTTGAGATACTGCGAAGGGCTGAGACCAAGGTATTTCCTGAAACTGCGCGACACATGCTCCGGGCACCGGTTCGCCTTCTCCACCACATCCTCCACGCGCACCGGCCTGTCACCCTGCCCCGCGATCCACGCCTGCAATTCGGAGATCCATTCGGGGACGACCTCGTCCTCGCCGGAAAAGGCGTTCCCATCAATAAAATGATCCATCATCAGATTATGGAAAAACTGGGAGAAGAGCGCCATCTTGGCTGCGCTCGACCCGGGAATACTGAGACGATGCAGATTCGACTCAAACCACCGCCACGTATCCCCCCCCACGTGCGCAACCGGCGAAACCTCGGCCCCGAAAAGATGGCTCTGGATAATTTTACTTCCCCACAGTTTTTCAAGCTGCCGCACCCACCATGTGGAGACCATCAGGTTGGTCATGACAAAGGACTCGCCCCAGAGTTCGTGCGAATCGTTCTCGCGGATCATGCATATGGTCCGCGGCCCCTGCTCGACAATGCGTCCGTTGACCTCCTGCCGCAGGCCTCCTTCATGAACACACACAAGCTCGAAAAAGTTCACGTGCTTGTGCAGCTTGTATTGCCAGCTGTCGTGCCGTATTGTGCTGAAGGCGAAAGGCAACCCCCGCTCTTTTCCGTCCCACGCGGCGACATTGATCTGCATGTCCGGTCTTCCCTGCTATTCTCCTGTATATCAAATATGTGCACTATATTATCACTGATTTGCAGGAAATAAAGACTTAAAGTGGGTATTTTCCATCAACATACGTCACTGTGATGTCGCAATCTATTTTTCACGTTAAGGAGATACTCAAATGGCTTCTGTTCAGGACACACCTATCGCTCTTCAGCTCTGGTCGGTCAAGGACGCCTGCGGGCAGGACTTTTTCGGCACCCTCAAGGCGGTCAAGGAGATGGGGTACGACGGCGTCGAGTTCGCCGGTTTTTACGACAAGACCCCGGAAGAGCTCAAGAAGGTTCTCGCCGATCTCGACCTCAAGATCGCGGGCTCGCACACCGGTTTCGGCCTTCTCGAAGGCGATAATTTCGAGAACACCACCAGCTACAGCAAGGCTCTGGGCAACACCCGCCTTGTAATCCCCTCCATGCCCGGCGACCGCGTGGCTGACGGAATTGCGGGCTGGAAGAAGCAGACGGAAGTGATGAAGGGTATTCAGGAGAAGCTCGCCGCCATGGGACTCAAGACCGGCTTCCACAACCACGCCGTCGAGTTCGAACCCAAGGAAGGCACTACCGCCTTCGACACCATCTTTGAGAACACGGGCAAGGATTTCATCATGCAGATCGATATCGGCTGGGCTTTCCGCGCCGGAGCCGACGCCAGAGATTTCTTCAAGAAATATCCCGGCCGCAGCGAGACCGTCCACGTCAAGGCTTACGCCGCCGATAACGACACCGCCTGCGTCGGCGAAGACGACGTGCCGTGGGCTGACGTCCTCAAGTGCGCGGTCGAGGTGGGCAAGACCGAGTGGTTCATAGTCGAGCACGAGCGTCACGAAGGCGACCCGCTCAACAATGTGCGCAAGTGTCTCGATTACCTCAGAAGCCTGTAATGGCTCGCGGTTATTAATCCGGATATCGTCTGCAAAACACAGGAGAAACAAAAATGAGCACAGTAAAGGTTGGAATGATCGGCGCGGGAGCCATTGCCGGCGACCACTGCCGCGGAGTACAGAAGCACGCCAAGGGTGAAGTCGTGGCCATCGCCGACGTCTCGCGCGAGCGCGCCTCGCAGGTTGCACAGGAATTCGGCGCAACCAAGATTTTCAGCAAATGGGAAGACATGATCGCCGACCCGGACATCGACGCCGTGGCGGTTGCCCTGCCCAACTTCCTCCA